>CAZOFK010000047.1:0-6696 GCA_964579185.1 Microcaldota archaeon | reverse complement strand
TCATATTTATATACCTGCGTTCTGCGGTGGGCTTATATTCCACTCATAAATGGTGCGGGTTTTACGCCCACATATATAAAAATGTGAGTTGACATTCGCATTCTAACACCTCGTCAAGATCAAAACATCTACATTCATGCCTCAGTACATAGGAAAGAAGGGAGGAGAGCGCTTGGTGCACAAACGCAAGGTTCTTAATTTGTCATGTTCCTAATATAAAAATACGCATCGCCAATGATGAGATAAAGGTGCAGCAAAAGGCCAAGGCGTGCGCGGCAGGATCCTTGCAAAGTGAACAGCCATGAACAGGAAAAGGCTCATAGAACTTATTGCTTCGATATTTGTGGCAGTCATATTCCTCTCCTCTTATATCTCATTTGCGAACATCAACGGCTCAGGCAGCAAAAGCACAACAACAACTGCGCCGTTGCTAGGAACATATGCCTTCGGATTCTACAGTGCCAAAATAACAAACTACACTGGCGCATTGGGCATAAGCATGAGCTGCAGCAACAAAACGGTAGAGAACGAGTCTTACTCAGGCGTCGGCAATATACTCTCAAGACTCGAGCAAAATAATTCAATAGCCGGCTTCTATCCTACAGGGAACGGCTATACTGTACAAAACAACAGCATCGGCATACTAGCGTTATATAAGCTAATAAACAGCAGCATGAACGGCACAGCAAACAGCTGCCTCAGATTCTCATCGGCTTTCACTGCTCATCTGCCTCCCATTATAAATTTCACCATAAACCAGCAGCAATACAGCCTTCCTATCCCTCTAAACTTCTCCGTCTATCAGGTCACAGTGCCTCTTCCCACGCCTAAGAATAATACTATAAGGCTCAAGGTAGCTGCTCTGGTGTCATCAAACGGCACAATCTATAGCATCAATGTTACACGCGCAGGCTAGAGCATGTTGTCAAAAAAAGCCGAGTTTGAAATAAGGAAAATAGCCATAAAGAATGCCCTGGATTACGGCAGCGCCAGAAAGGAAAAGGTGATAGGCAAGGTCATCGCCTCCTTTCCCGAGCTCAAGGCGGAGCTCAACGAGCTTTCAAATGTAGTCGCTGCCATAATAGCGCAGGTAAACTCTACACCTAGGGATGCACTTGGGAGAGCGGCAGAGGCATACGCAGACGAGTTCGAAGCCGAAAAAGCAGAAAAGGCAGAAAGAAGCGGCAAGCACAGCTACCTTCTCGAGGGGGCTGTGAAGGGCGCTTTCGCTACGCGCTTTCCACCGCAGCCAAACGGCTTCATGCATATAGGCCATGCAAAGTCTGCATTCATAGAGAAGGAAGCGGCAGGCATATATGCTGGAAAGCTCGCTCTCTATTTCGACGATACAAACCCAGAGGTTGAGAGGCAGCTCTTTGTAGACTCGATAAAGAATGATCTCGACTGGCTTGGTTTGGCATTTAACGAGGAGTATTACGCAAGCGACAGCATAGAGAGGCTGTATGAGCATGCCGGATCTCTCGTAGGCAAGGGCGCGGCATATGTATGCATGTGCAATCCTGAAGAGGTGAAGGCAGGCAGGTTCGATTCCAAGGCATGCGTGCATAGCGAGCAAAAAAGCAGCGAAAACGCAAGGCTGTGGAAAGCCATGCTAAGCAGAGAGCTCAACTCAGGCATCTTAAGGCTTCGGGGCGACATGGCTGCAAAAAACACAACCATGAGAGACCCTACCCTATTCAGGATAAAAAAGGAGGAACACTACAGGCAGGGCGCGAAGTACAGCGTATGGCCCACCTACGACTTCAATACTCCAATAATAGACTCGACAAAAGGCATAACCGATGTGATAAGAAGCAAGGAGTTCGAGCTGCGCGACGAGCTCTATTACACCATACTTGACCTTCTAGGCTTGAGGAAGCCGCGCATACACAGCATATCAAGGCTTGAGATAAGCAATAATATAACCTCGAAAAGAAAGCTGAATGCATTCCTCAAAGAGGGCCTCATACAGGGATACGACGACCCCAGGCTTGTCACAATCGCGGCCCTCAGGCGCAGAGGCATCACGCCCCTTGCCATACAGAAATTTGTCATGCGGTTTGGAATGAGCAAGACCGAGAGCAGCATAGGCATCGACGTTCTTCTTGCAGAGAACAGGAAGGTGATAGAAGCCTATTCAAAAAGGCTCTTTTTTGTCAAAGAGCCTGTCAGGCTCAGCGTTGAAGGAATAGGCGAAGCGGTGCAGAGAGTAAGCATCAGGCTGCATCCTGCAGAGGAATTAGGATATAGGGACTACACACTGGGCAACGTATTCTTTATAAATGCATATGATGCAAATAAGTTAGAGGCCGGCCAGAAGGTAAGGCTTAAGGACGCATTTGACATAAGGATAACAGGGAGAGACGGCAGCAGCCTTAAAGCCGTGTATGAAGAGGGGGACGATGCAAAGGGAAGGATACCGTGGGTGAACGAAGGCAACTATGCAGAGTGCAAAATCCACATGATAGGAGACCTGTTAAGTGGTGAGCGATTCAACAGGGATAGTATGATAGTGTATGAAGGATATGTTGAGGCGTATTCAAAACAGCTCGGTGAAGGGGATACGGTCCAGTTTGACAGGCTTGGTTTCTTCAAGCTGGACAGTAAGAGCGAACTCTCGTTCCTCTCACTCTGAAGAAAATAAGCGGTGGGAAGTTGTTGAACAGGGAAAGCAACGCAAAAAAAACTGAAATGCCTGTGCAAAACGAGACGTTTGAAAAAGATGCGCTCAAAAAGGTTATCCGTGAAAACTGGAAGGGCAGGCTTGACGATACAAGAAGGTCAGATGTGATAGCCTTAAACCTGCTCGATGAGCATGCAGCAAAAATGGGGCGCATGCTTGAAACCTTCGAATATGAAGCCATCTGTGTGCCGAATATTATAACAAACTCAAGGCAGATGAGCATAGGGGAGTTGCGATCCTATCTCATGCTGCTCGAAGCGCTTGCAATGGGCTACAGGTACAGTTTTGACAACGAGTTCGTAAGTACGTTCCTTGCAGGCCTGACCCTGAAATCGCGCGACCTGCAGTCAATAAACAAGCACTTCGATAAGTTTGTCGAAGGTATAGAGAAAAAAAGCACGCGCTACAGTACACTCTCAAAAAGGGAAGAAAAGAGGGTAGGCGTACTCTTCGACGAGATAAAGAAAAGGGAATCCAGCATATTCAGGTTCTTCAAGAAGGGCGAGATAAAAATTCTTAAGGAGCAGACCGAATTCGGGGCAAGGAAAATAAGGAAATATTCAGTGAAGGCATCACGCTATTCTAACCTCCTCCTTAAAGCAAAAGGCGCCGAGCTTACTGGCGGGTACAAGAAGGCATAAGTATTACAGGCTGAGCAGCGCCTTGAGGATATGCTCTGATATATCTATTGTCTTGGCCTTGCCGTAAGGTATGGTATTAGTGCCGTATAGGGCAGAGACCCCCGAAGAGAGTATCCTCTCATACGCGTTTCCCGCCATCACGAGATGCGCTGCAGCCGCTATCACCCTTGCCGCGCCGGCTTCCCTCGCCATTGAGGCTGCCTGCTCTATTGTACCGCCTGTGCTTATTACATCATCCACTATCACAACATCCTTACCGCGCAGGTCCTTCGATATAGGGCCCTTTGTGCTTACTGCGCCTGTATCATAATTGCGTTCCTTTTCCACATAATCATATTCACAGCCAATGAACCCTGCAACCTTCTTCGCCCTTTCTACTCCGCCCTTGTCAGGGGAGAGTATGACAGGCTTGTCAGTCTCCGCCATCATTGCCTTTGAAATGGCCTCTGACACGTCTACCACTACTGACCTTCCGTTGAACATTTTCATGGCCTCGTACCTATGCGGCTCTACCGTTATCACAGTGCCTACGCCTGACTCCTTCAGGAGCCTCATCACCGTAGACATTCCCACTACATCATCATCTTTAAACCTCTTATTCTGGCGCGCATATGCCAGATAAGGTATTATTGCTATTATTTTTTCGCATCCGCGCTCCCTGAGGCCGTCTGCCATGAAAAAGAGCTCAAGAATGTGCTTGTCCTGCGGTGCATATGCCGATTGAACAATGGCAACGCTCTTCTCATCACTCTTCGGTATCTTTATATGCGATTCGCCGTCAGGAAATATCTTAGATTCTACAGCGCTGTAGCTGAAGCCTCCAAGCATAGCCACATTCCTGCCTATTGAATTTCCCGAAGTGCCTTCTAAAATAAGCATTCAATCACCTCTCTCAAGATATCTTATCTTCCTTATCCTTCTTATGTGCCTTGCCTCATTACTGAACTCTGTCTCAAGCCATTTAACCGCGATCTTAAATGCCATCCCTTCAGTCACAAAATCGCTTCCCATGCACAAGACATTCACATCTCCATGCAGGCGCGAGACCTCTGCCGATCTCTCGTTCCAGCAAAGCGCAGCATATATGCCCTTTATCTTATTCGCAGTCCTCACCATTCCCTGGCCGGAGCCGCATATGAGTATGCCCTTTCCATGGCTCTTAAGCACCATCCGGCATGCCTTTGCTGCATAATCTGGATAATCGTCCTCTGGATTATAGGCGTAAGGACCCGTGTCATGTACCTTATAACCCTTCTTTTCAAGAAGCGCAGCAAGGCTTCTTTTAAGCCAGAATCCTGCGTGGTCGCTTCCGATAAACACACCCATGTGACGCACTCGAGCCATTGTAAAATCATTACAGGTTAGTATTTAAAAACCTGCCCTGGCATATGCTTATAGGCGTGGCACATAGCGCAATTACCACAGATATCCTCAGATGAGAGGTAAGTGATTTGCAATGAACTCTCCGTTTACCATAACAAAAAATGATATTGCATATTCCACACTGGCACTATCTTTGCTGATTTTCCTGTCCCTTTCAATCCTGTACTCTACCTTTGGCATAAGCGCAGTGATGAGGCACCTTGAAATCGTCGAGTATGTCATATTCATGCTGCTTATTATTGCCTATATCGAAAACACCCCACATAAGAGCAGGAAGCTGACATGCCTGTATTACTTCCTCTTTGCGCTTTACCTTCTTTTCTTTCTCATTATATTCATCGCTGCAGGAAGGAAAGTGGGCATGACTGCCACACTTGCATACGCTCTAATCAAATTCATTGAGTTTCTTTTCATTTACACATTACTGTACCTTCCTGTTGTATTCTTTGCATTCTTCGGGATTTACCTCATCAGGCTCGACCAAAAGAAAATCGGAGCCTTCCTGTTGGTCATTGCCTTCATAGTACTGTTAAGCTACTATCTCTTATTTAATGTAATCTCTTATAAAGGGGCTTCCGATGAAATCATGCTTTCGTATTATGGCATGAACAGCGTGATTCACGGGGAAAACCCATATACTACCTCACATTCTGTCCAATTTATAAAGTACGCAACAGAAAATGCCTTCACATTGACATTGACCACCAACAACACAGTGGTGAGCACATTAGACTATCCTTCGCTGTACATCTTCGCCTCGGCCCCTTTTTATCTACTTCCAGTGCGTGGAGCTACTGTGCTTTCAAGGCTTGACACCGAGCTTGGGATAGAGGCCCTAATCTATGCATTCATAATGATACTGATTATAGCAATCGAAATGAGCAAAAATAAGGGGCCTATCAGATTTAACGTGTTCCTCATAATTTTTATAGGTCTTGCAATATATCATATCACCGCTGCAGTCACTTCGCTAATGATAGCTCTTATCTTACTTTCCTATTTTTACCTTGACAAAAAATACGCATTCATATTACTGGGCCTGGCCCTGGCGCTGCAGGAGGAGCTGTGGTTTTCCGTCCTGCTCCTTATATTCTACTCAATCAACAACAACGGCATAAGAAAAGGCATTTACGATGCACTTGGTGCAGGCGCAGTGTTTTTCATACTGAATTCTTATTTCATCATTATCAATCCAGTAGCATACTTCCATTCTGTTTTCATCCCATTGCACAGGCTTATCCTACCTTATGTCAGTGCAGGATTCGGCTATTCCATACTCGCCGATTATCATGTCTCGCTGGCTCTTTTCTCAAAGCTCTTCATCATAGCCTCATTAATCCTCCTTGTGCTTTTCACTTATACGAACCGAAAAGAATACGTTTTTTTCCTTAGCCTTATTCCATTTTATTTTATGTCACACTCACTACCAATTTACAATTTTACGTTTGCCCTTCCGTTTATTGTTACGCTATCGTTAAACAATCAAGAAAAACGAAGGCGCGGATGCATAGAGGCATGGTTTAAAAGGAACAGAGCAGCCTTCTTAATCCTAATCGTATCTATGCTCTCGGTGGCAATATACCTTACATACAACTCGCATGCATATTATGAAAGGGAATTCAGCATTAACGTGATAAACCAGAGCGTGTATGTACGCGGCAACACATTGTTGTACCATGCAGAAATTCTCTACAAAAACATGGGCAACTACACTGTATATCCGATAATCGGATCTTATTCAGACTATATGATGTTTTTGTACGGGCTGTACAATTACAGCATACTAAAAAGCTCATTGAATTGCAGCAACTACTGCATTAATCCGAACAGGATAATACTAAACAAAAATCTAGACTCTTATAATTTAAGTATGGAATTCAACGTAAGCAATTATGCCCAGGTAGAGCCCTGCGCCGAACTGTATCTCTACAGCGGCGAGTATTTCTACGCCTCAAAGGCCGCATACTGCACTGCAGTGACAACGTGACA
>CAZOFK010000046.1:0-6751 GCA_964579185.1 Microcaldota archaeon | reverse complement strand
GAACAAACCTCGGCGGTACATGGGGCATAGCCTTCAATCCCAAAGGCACACTCGCGTATGACGCTAATTTCAGTGATGTCGCAATTATCGACACAACGACGAATGCAGTAGTGGGAAAAATAACGCAGGGAATAAACGGTGCGGCGGGAGTTGCTTTCCTGCCTGCAGGTTTCTGCCTGCATGGCCCTTGGAAACACGGATGCATTTGGGTAGTGCGGGATTCTTCTGGAAGGCAAGAAGCGCGCCTCTCTAAATTTAAGAAAGAATCTGACCGCGAATCTTGACAGTTGCTTTAGACATAGTCATCCTTTTATCACTCAGAATCATACAAACTTATTTAAGCGCCGCACTCCAAATATTGTTGTCTATATGTTGAAGCAGCAAACTCCTATCCTTCATAGGGGTTAGGGCGTTGAAGGGTATATAAAGATGGAAGATAAAATAAGAAATATGGAATATATCCATGCTTATAAATTCAGAATCTATCCGGATTCGAGAATATACCCTGCAATCGCAGGGGAAGCTCCCAACCTTTAGTTGAGAGAGGATGTCACAGGATGGAGCAGATACTTATACCGCATAAACGGGCCGTTGTGCTTGGCAGCATGCTTGAAAGCTTATGCAAAAGATTAGAGTGCAGTATAGAAATAAGAGATGGCAACGAGGTGCTTATCAACGGAGATGCGTATAGCGAGTACAACGCAAGAAACGTAATTCACGCCTTCGGAAGAGGATTTGATATAAAGAAGGCGCTTAGGCTTCTTGATGATGAATACTTCTTCAGATACATAAGCCTTAAGGAAGCATATAGGAATGCAGGCCAGATGAAGAGGATAAAGGCAAGGCTTATTGGAGAGCATGGGCGCGTGAGGGAGTATATAGAGGAAGTTAGCGGCGCATATATAGAGATATGGGGGGATACCATAGGCATAATAGGCAAGGTTGAAGAGATAAGCGTTGCCGTGCCTGCCATAGAGGTGCTTATGGAAGGAGGCACGCACAAGAAGGCTTACAGGGTAATGGATGCTGTACGCAGGAAACTTGAGAGAGGCGCTTGAGATGCAGGAAACTTTCAAAGCCGAGGAGATATTTAAGCAGTTCAGGGAGCACACCATATCTGAGTTCTTCAGGAGGAACAGCCAGATGCTAGGCTACTCGGGCAAGGTGAGATCACTCACCACAGTAGTGCATGAGTATGTGACCAATTCATTAGATGCGTGCGAGGAAGCCGGAATACTGCCAGATATAAGGGTGGAGCTCAAGAGTCTGGGTGAAGAGCATTATCTTGTCTGCGTTTCAGACAATGGGCCGGGGATGCCGCAGAGGATAGCAGGGAGGGCTCTCGCTATGATACTGGCAGGGACGAAATTCCATAGGTACCTTCAGCAGCGCGGCCAGCAGGGCATAGGTGCGGCAGGGTGCACACTCTTTTCAAAGATTACAACAGGCAAGCCAGTGCATGTTGTTTCGGCAACAGAAAAGGAAGGGTACGAATGCGATATAACCATAGACATAAAATCAAACAAGCCTCTCCTAACGAATGTTTCCAAGAAGGAGGGATTAAGCAGCGGCACAAGTGTATGCGGTGAATTCGCAGAAGTAAAATATGAGAAGGGCGAACACGGAGTATACGAATACCTGAAGCGCACTGCACTCTCGAATCCCCATGCAGACATTCTCCTGAAGGACCCTGAAGGCGGTGAGGCACTCTTCGCGAGATCCAGCAATGAGCTGCCAAAAAGGCCTAAGGAGATAAAGCCTCACCCCTTGGGAGTGGGCACAAGCGACCTTGTTGAGCTTGCGCAGCGCTCCGATGCAAGAAAGGTCTCATCTTTCCTTGCCGAGACTTTTTCGCGCGTAACCCAAAACAAGATAGCAGAGCTGAGGGGCATACTCTCCGATGCTGTTATGGACCGCGATCCTAAGAGCATTTCGTGGCAGGAGGCTGAGGCCCTTGTGAAGGCTTTCAAAAGTGTGAAGTGGATTGCACCAGATCTTGATTCCCTCTCAACAGTGGGAGAGAGGCAGATAGACGTGGCTATGAGGAGTATATTGAACCCGAAGTTTCTAAGTGTTGTGGAGAGAAAGCCACGCGTCTTCAGGGGAGGCATACCCTTCGTCGTAGAGGCAGGGATAGCATACGGAGGCTTTGCGGGGAGGGAGAGGAAGACATCGTCGGGGGAGAAGGCCACGGAGGGAAACGTGCTCAGGTTTGCAAACAAGGTACCGCTGCTCTTCGACGGCTCGAGCTGCGCGATAAGCGAGGCTGCGGGCACCATAGACTGGAGGCGCTATGGCATAGCGAACTTTGATGAGGAGCCTGTGAGCGTGCTTGTCAATATATCGAGCGTATATGTACCGTATGCGGGCGTGGGAAAGCAGGCAGTGGCTCAGGAAGAAGAGCTGGTAGATGAGATAAAGCTGGCGCTTATGGACTGTGGGAGGGTGCTGCAGAGATACATAAGCGGAGTAAAGGCTATGGCTTCTAATGAGACAAGGTATAAGACTATAATGAGATACGTTGGGCAGCTCTCCAAGGACCTTGCTGAGATAACAGGCGAAGACAACAAGAAGGTTGAGGCCTCTATCAGGCGGCTTGTGGAGTCAAGGTACAAGGTGATTGAGAATGGCGCTGGGCTGCAGGAAGGAAGCGAGGCTGCTGAGGCGCAGGACTGACCCCTTGCATTGCAGGTCAGAAAATGCCCGATAGATCGTCTATATTGATAAGCTGCACAACAGAGGCGGACAAGGCTATCTTCAAGGCCTCTGCGTCAGGCCCGTATGAGGCATAGAGGCTTTCTGTGAATAAGCTCTGCGTTTCACTATTCAGGAAGGCTATATACAGCTTTGACCTGCCATCGATCCTCATTTCACGCATGCCTCTGCTGCTTGAGTATATGTATATGTAGCCCTGCCTGCCGCTGCTTGTTATGACCATGTCTGCATACTCACTCGCATCTAGATCTGTGAAAAGCACAGAGTTTGCCACGAGATAATCGCGCAGCTCCCTGAATATGACAAGATATTCTATATCGTGCCTAGAGCCTGCCTCCCACCTCTTTGGCATGAAGTAATCTCCCAACGCAACAAGGCTGCCTGAAAGCGTCAGCTTGTATAGTATCTCAGTAAGGTTCTGGAATGTTATTGAGATGGGCATGTTTTCGTAGCGCAGGTTGTTGCTTATGCCTGCGCTTATCTCGTCCCTGGAGAGAGGCATATACTTCCAGTGGAACGTGTTGTTTACTGTATCGAAGAGGTTGACTATGCTGTCAGAGCCCATCCTTACGACTGTCTTGCTCATGTGCGGGAACGAAGGCACATCCACAAAGTACTCATCGCGTATGGGATCCTTGATTATTAGGTTGATCAGAAGCATAACGACTGCGGCTATGCCGAATTCTATGTAAAACGCAGGTATATGTTCGTTCCCGGTATACGCCTGACTGTAGTGGTAAGATGTGCCGAGCATATCAAAGGATAACGTATGTGTGCCGTATTTTATCACAGTGCCTGAAGGAAGGGTATAATTTAACACTCCGTTTTCAACCGTTCCGCTTGTGTTGTATGCTCCGTCTATCGAGCCTGTGAAAAGCGCGCCGGAGACGGGAATGCCGCTGCTCGTCACCATGAATGTAAAGACTCCGTGTTCGAAGTCCACATTCAGTGGGGTTATGTTAAGTGCGCCTAGGTCAAAGAGCGCGCTTGAATCGGTCACGCCTAGGACCGAGGCTATGTAATAGCCTGGCTTAAGGTAGAATGACTCTATTATGGTTGTCCTGTTAGGCGGCACAGGATGTATTACAGGCATATTCGTAAAGGTATTCACAAACGTGCTGTTGAGTATCTCTATCGGATATATGCGCGTATTTGAAGCGTTTATGGTAATGATCATGGGGAAGCTCTCTGATATCCCTATTCGAGCTGGAAGGCTTATTGAGCCGTTGGGGCTGAATGAGGGCCTAAACTGAAATTCCTCGTTCTTTGAAAGCTTCACATTTGACAGAGAGATCCTCACAAGAGCATGCGTTGTATTCAGGGCATTTCTTGTGTCCTGGCTGTTTGGCAGCCCGTTGTCCACTGCGAAAACAGAGAGTGTGCCGCTGCCGCTTGTATTAAGCGTATAGGCACCGTGTGTGAGTGAATTCATCCATATCCTTTCGCTTATGACCTTTGCTATATCGTTGGCCTCGTCAGTGGTGCTGTTCCATGCCGAGGAGACATTGCTGAACGCGACAACTGTGCCATTGCCCACAGTTATATATGTGAGGGGACCGTATGTATTTCCCATGCTGAATACGAAAGTCGGGGAATGGAAGTAGAAGCCGTAGCGGGTATAGTTATTTATTTTAGGCGCGGATATGGCTGTCGTATTAAGTGAATTCTGCGAGAGTTCTTGTAGTATCTGCTGCGATGTGTTGTATTCGTAATTGTTTGTGCCTTCGCCCATCCAGTCAGAAAAGTCCTTACCTGCATAAATGACGGTATCGCCACGCTGCAATATGTCTAAGAGAGTGAAGCTGCTGTACCGCGTGGTGTCGGGCAGCAGCGCCCCGGGCAGCCTTCCTGAGGGTACCACTATTATTGAATCGTTCGGGAGGGAAGGCAGCGCTGTTAAATTGACATATCCATAGCTGCTGCTGTTCTGTATAAGGCCGTAGCCAGAGAGGTATGCATATAGGGAACTGTTGAGCCCTGAAATAGGGTAGGAGCACTCCCAGCATGATTCGCTTACATTGAGAAGGTATATGTGCATTATGGGATTTGAGGCGTACAGCGTCAGGGAAATATTGGTAGAGGTGATGTTTTTGAATGTATAATTCAGGAGCGCATACGGCACGAGGAGCTTTGAATTGCTATAGTACAGTATGCCTGAGCCCGCCAGGCTTATGTTTGCGCTTATCGGCCCGCTTGGAGGAGGGGTACGGGAGAGTATGAGCTTAAGGAAGAGAGACGCTGTGGCTGCATAGAAGTAGATTATCAGAATTATGACGCCTGCTATTGAAAGGTTTATAATGAGAAGCTGTTTTTTTGTTATCATATGTTTGACCTACTCCTTTTTATTCTTGAGCAGATACCTCTCGGTAAACGCTTGGAAGAACCGTGAGAGCACGTTTGCCTCGCCCCTTACGCTCTTTATCACGTTGTAGGCCCTTATGTATCTGAACTTTTTGGCTATAACAACGTGGTATTCCAAGGAGGCACCTATTCCCTCAGCTCAAGATAGCCGTGCGAGACCATCTTGTCGAGTATCTCCTCTATGCGCGTAGGGGCTATGTTGTATGATTTAGAGAACTCGTTTATCTCTATTGCGTTGTTGTGCGTCCTTATCCATTCCTCCACCATTGACATAAGCGCCTCGTCAGAGTACTTTTGCAGGTTGGCAAGCTGCTCTGAGAGGATCTTCGTCTGTTCATTGAGTTCTGAAGTCTTCACTGTGAGGTTCCTGTTTGAAGCCGCAAGCTCATTGTTGAGGCGTTTGAGCTCCCTGAACTCTGCCAGGAGGGCTTCGTATTTGTTGAAGAGAGAGCTGTAGGTCTGCGACATGCTCCCTGCAAGCTTTTTTATCGTTGAGTCTACGTATTGGAAGAAGGTTCCCTGGTCTATAGTGTACAGGTCCGAGAAGAGGGCTATCACTGAAGCAAGGTTGCTTATGACCTCAGCCCTTCTCAGATTTTCGCTGCTGTCCTGCGGTATGCTGTAGATAAGGCTGGCCTTTTCAGGCTCGAGTATTATTATATGGAAGAGGTACGGCATCTTTCTTATATTCCTGCTCTCTACGAAAGAGATCGTGAGCTTGTTGCCCTCAAGGCCTATGGAATAGAGAGGCAGGGCAGATATCTTTGCCTTTATGCCCTCCATTGTACCTGTAAGCTTCGCTGAAAAGATGACCCTCTCTGTTTTTGGGGCTACAGGCGCTTCATCTGGCACAGAACCACGCTATTACTACAGATATGAATCTATTTATTGCTTGTGCTGTTTCATGCCTCTCTTTCTTGCAGCGCCTTCTGGCATGCGCTTCGTCGGTGGGCCCTGCTGCATGCCTTTCCCAAGCTTCAGTGCCGGGGTATAATTAAGCAGTGAGAGTAGATACATGAGAAGAAGCACAGCGAGCCCCACTATGATTGAGGAGAGCCTGCCTGATACCACCAATCCTAGTAGGAGGAAGATCACTCCGAGTGCTATGTATATGCGCTCCCTTGAGATGAACTTCTTCCTGTGTTTCTTATATTCGGGATAGCAGGCACTGCATACCACTATGCGGTTCACGTTCGGCTTTTTACCCATCATTTCCTTAAGCCGTCTCATAACCCTTATGACATTGTCTTCCTCTATCTCTATGCCGTTCTTTTCCTT
Organism: Microcaldota archaeon; assembly: GCA_964579185.1. GTDB lineage: Archaea > Micrarchaeota > Micrarchaeia > Micrarchaeales > CABMGC01 > JAJYIA01. Next base: position 397 of record CAZOFK010000046.1, on the reverse strand, counting down.
TCCGCATATCATGCAATAGCTCTTCTGCATCTTATTCTACCTTGAGCTCAACTATCTTTCCGAATGTGCTCTGTATACGCTCCTCGTCAAGTGCGTTGAATACGCTTACTATGGTGACGTCGTCAAGGCCCATGCGCCTCAGTATGTTGCCGGTATCGTACTGCCTAAGGCCTATCTTGCGCAGCAGCCCTGCAAAGACTATGGCATTTATGTGCCTGTGCATCTTATCTAGCGAGTTAAGCATGCTTTCTACATTGACATCTCTAACGCCGAGCGCTATCAGTTCCTTCTTGAGCTCCACCCTGCTTATCGAAAACGTTTCAGCTGTTGCCATGCATACACCTAAATGCCTACTGCCTTCTGGACATACATGAAGACGCGGCCTATGATGGTTTCG
>CAZOFK010000045.1:0-6918 GCA_964579185.1 Microcaldota archaeon | reverse complement strand
CGCGCGTATACTTAACACATAGCGTTTAAATATCTTGATATGGGTAGGTTTATTGGTCATTATGCATAGAGTAGAGAGCCCTCTTATTAGAGAACCGGTTGCAGATGTTACTTCGGGACCCTTCAAAAGATACGTCAGTCGCTTGAACTGCATAAGAATATCCCCAAGATGCATTTAAATTTCCTGCTTAGGAAGTGGGGCGTTGATTACTTTATCATAAATGGGGACAGCTCTAGAGGGCAAAGAAGCAGACAGGAGCAGACCTGACCTGGCACAGATCCTTGTTGCTTTTATTGAGCGTGCCTCAGCGAATGAGAGCCGTGGATTTCCTTTTTTTATGCTAATCTGCTTTGCTACATTCTGCCTTTTGATTCGCCCCTTGCGACTCCGCTTGCTACAAGGTGCGCAAGGCGCAGGAGCGACTCGGCTTCATCGAGCATCCCGGAGAGGTCGCGTTCGTCTCCGATGTGCTGGATATAGTACCTACCCTCCTTGTGAACGCTTATGCCATGCGACAGCCTATCGAAGAGCCTTAGCCTTTCGCCGTGCCCGGACCTCTGTAGTATGGCCTTTCTCAGGAGGCTCTTCCTCGGCCTCTTCCTTGTGAGTGCTATGACAGGTATATGCAGTTCCTTCTCCAAATATTCTATGTCAATGATGTTAAGGCCTGCGAAGGTTATGCCGTTTGTGGCTATGAGCCTTATCTGCTGGAAAAACCTGGAGCGCTTTACTCTGGCTATAAGGATCTTTGTGGCATCGCTTCCGTCCACAGAGACAGAGAATGAGAGTATGCCCTCTATTACGCCCTTCCTTCCGACCACGCCTATGACAAGGCTCTTGCCTGTTTTCCCAAAAGAGGAGTCGTCCAGTGCAAGAATTCGTGAGCCTGCCTTCATCTTACCATATCCTATTTTCTGGGCATCTGTGAGCTTATCTCTTCCAACTCGTCCTCTACCTCCTTCAGTGCTTTTACAAGGAGTGGCTTTGCGTTCTTACTCGATTTGATTATGAGCCTGGGGTTGCCCACCTCCGGGTGCTCCTTTACCACCCCTGCGTACTCTATCTCTTTCTTTTCGGAGAGCTTCTCCCTAACGAGCTCGGGTATGCCCCTGTCAACGTCTATGAATTCCACGATAAGGCTTTTTGGTTCTTCGGCTATTATGTTTAGTTTCACTGTAACACCAGGCACCGGCACTAGATTGACTGCATATGCGTATGTATATATTTCAGCATAACAAATATATACTTGTTGCATCAAGTTAATGGTGAAAGGGCATCTTATGCTCCGGTGCTTTTATGAATATACGAGAGGTAGACGGCACTGCGCTTATAAAACATACAGCAGATAAGCTCATGCAGGAGGGCATTCAGAAGCCTGCGTATATTGAGTTCGTAAAGAGCTCTCCTTCGAGGGAGAGGAGTCCGTCTGACAGCAACTTCTGGTATGTGAGGTGTGCTTCTATACTGAGACAGGTTTATCTTAATGGACCGATGGGCGTATCGAGGCTTAGGATTAGGTACGGCAGCCGCAAGAGACACGGTGTCAGGAGACACCACCATGTCAATGCAGGCGGCAGCATCATAAAAGACGCATTCGACGCGTTGGAAAAGCAGGGTTATGTAAAAAAGACGAAGAAAGGCAGGGAGATAACAGCCAAGGGGGTTTCGCTCCTTGACAAAACTGCAGGAAGCATAGCCAAGGGTATTTGAGATGAGCGAGGACAAGCAGGAGAATGACACTGAAAAGATCAGAAAGCTCTACACAAAAAGGCTTAGGGCTATGCAGATAGAGCAGCAGAAAAAGGAGATTGTGAAGAGATTCATGGAACCCAGCGCTTATGAAAGGCTCATGAATGTGCGCATATCGAACTACGAATTATATGAGCAGCTGCTTGGGCTCATAATAAACATGGCGCAGACAAGCAGGATAAATTCAAAGCTTACAGACGAGCAGTTAAAGGCATTGCTTGCTAAGCTTACATACAGGCCTGAGCCCACTATAGAGTACAAGCATAAATAGGATGAGTGAGAGCATGTCGAAGAAGAGTGAGAAGAAGAAAATGATGCTTGGCAGGCAGATAAAGCGGAACAAGCGCATACCTGTGCTGGCTGTGCTCAGGACGCACAGGCGCATAGAGTACAACATCCTGAAGAGGAACTGGCGCAAGAAGAAGCTTGGTATACGTGATTAGTATGCCTGCTGCGAAGACAATAAGGCTGAGGGGAAAACTGGTAAGGATACATACGCCGCGCAGGCTGAAGATGCGCGTCGAATACCTGCGTAAGGAGATAGCCAAGTCAAGCAAAGCTAAAGTACAGAGCGTAAGGATAAGCCCCGAACTTAATGCATATCTTGCCAATGCGGGCATGGGAATGGTGCGCGTAGCCATAGAGAAGGTAGGTGATCTTGTGAAGGCTGACTTGGTGCCTGAACTGAAGCCGAAGCCTGCTGTAAATGAAGAGGCGAAGCCTAATGCAGTGAAAAAGTCGGATGCCGAGGGAGGCAAGGCGAAGAACAAAGGTTAATGCATGGGCTCTGCAAAGATGAGCATAAACGGCAATGACTACATAGGCGCATTCGCTGTTTCTACAGATTCGTTCACACTTATAGCGCAGAGCGCAGGGATAAAGCATGATAAGGCAATAGCCGAAATTTTAGGGAAGAGGATAGTGAGGCTCAGCGTGAACGGCTCGGATCTTATAGGCGTATATGCAGCAGCGAACTCTCACGCACTCATGCTGCCGGGCTCGGTATACAGCGACGAACTAGCGCATGCCAAGAAGGAGCTTGATGATGTAAGCGTAAGCGTCTTTGAGACAGACCTTAATGCTCTGCGAAACAACATACTTGCAAACGACAAGATAGCAGTTGTGAACCCAGAGTACAGCAGAGAGGAGGCGCACGAGATCAGCGAAAGGCTCGATGTAGAGGTCTTGATGGCAAGCATAGGCGGCTTCGGCACAGTGGGAGCCAACAACATACTCACAAACAAGGGCATTGTGCTGAACAATAGGGTATCTGAGGAAGAGGCTGATGAAATGAGGAACATCTTCGGCTCACTCTCGCAGTCTACGGCAAACACCGGAGCGCTGAGCATAGGTCTCTGCACGATGGCCAATTCCTATGGCGTACTTGCAGGCGCCAGCACTACCGGATACGAACTCGCAGGCATAATGAACGGCCTTGGAGTGGATTAGGCACCGCCGTTTGCGCGCATCTTTTCTGGTGATGAAAAGAGCCAGAATACCAGAGAAGAAAAGAGCATAATGGATGCAGCTATATGGACCGGAGCCGCAGCTCCGAGAAGAGCTGCATTTCCGGCAGTGCTGCGTGCAGGCTTATGGCGCTATGACTGCACCTTTGAGTGAAAGGCTGCAGTTGCAGTTCTTCCCCTCGGGGATGTCTGGCAGCATGCTGCGTATAAGCCGCTTCGATGTCTCGATGCTAAGCGCGAAGACTCTGCTTACCTCTTCTGCACTGACGGGCTTTATCTCATCTCTGCCTTCAAGGCCCGCGTCATAGTCTGTGATTATGCCTATGCCGAGGTAGCAGATGCCGAGCTCGCGTGCAAGCATAACCTCCGGATACTGGGTCATGTTTATCACATGGAAGCCCTGGCTGCTGAAGAACCTAGACTCAGCCCTTGTTGAGAATATTGGGCCGTTGATGACTACGACTGTGCCCTTCCCGTGGTATCTTATGCCCAATGCCTCGGCTTTCTCTACGGCAATGCCCCGGAGTTCACTGCAGTAGGGTTCGGCTGCGCTCACATGCGTCACAGGTGCAACCTCGAAGAAGGACTCCTGCCTGCCATTAGTCAGGTTCACAAACTGGTCAAAGAAGACGAAATCGCCTGGCATGTATTCCTCCCTGAGCGAGCCCACTGCGTTTGTTGCTATGATGCGCCCTATGCCAAGGCTCTCAAGTGCCTTTATGTTTGCCTTATAAGGCACCTTATGCGGTGGTATTATATGCCTGCTCCCGTGCCTGGGTAGGAAGGCAGCGCGCCTGCCAGCTATGCTGCCCACTGAGATAAGATCGCTTGTGCTTCCGAACTCAGTATCGATCTCGGTGCTCTCCGCATTTTCAAAAAGCGAGTAGAAGCCCGAGCCGCCTATTATGCCTATGTCTGCTTTTTTAGCGTTCATATGCACTTCACGCGTCTAGGTAGTAGTAGAGTTCCATAGGATGGGGATACTGCGCAATCGACCTTGACTCTTCGCGCTTGAGTTCTATGTACGACTCGATCAGATCTGCATTGAAGACAGGTTTCAGGAACTCGCTGTCCGAGACCAGAGCGTCGAGCGCTTCGTCGAGGGCTCTCGGAAGCTCCTTGACGTCCATCTCACGCCTCCTCTCTGCACTTATGTGGTATATGTTCTCGTCGATATGGCTTCCAGGCTCCCTCTTTTTCTTTACGCCGTCAAGCGCTGCCATGAGCAGCGCTGAGAACGCAAGGTACGGATTCGCAGAGGGATCAGGGGCCCTGTACTCTATGCGCTTTGCCTTCTCGCTGCCTTTGAAATATGCGGGAACCCTTACCACCGCGCTCCTGTTAGCTTTGCTCCATGCTATATAGACTGGGGCTTCATAACCAGGTATAAGCCTCCTATAGCTGTTTGTAGTAGGCGAGGTTATTGCTGAAAGCGCCCTTGCGTGCTCCAGTATGCCGCCTATCGCGTACCTGCCTTCCTGGCTTATCTCTGCGTATGCGTCTGACTTGTCATACATGACGTTTTTCTTCCCATCTTTTGTCCAGAGGCTGAAATGCGTATGCATGCCTGTACCGTTGTCCCCGTACATTGGCTTGGGCATGAATGTCGCTACCATATCGTGCCTTGCTGCTACGTTCTTAAGCACATACTTGAGCGTTTGGACTTTGTCAGCAGTATCTGCAAGCGTTGAGAAAGAGAAGTTTATCTCACCCTGGCCTGCTGTGGCTACCTCGTGATGCGTTGCTTCTATCCTGAAACCGAAGTTCTTAATGAGCATGTCTACAGCCTCGAGCCTTATCTCCGCAAGCTGGTCGACGGGAGGCGCAGGATAATAACCCTCTTTGTACCTTATCATAAAGCCGCCTGTTTTCTGCCACGGAGCCTCCCTTGCGCTTATCTTGTATGCCAGGCCGCTCTGGGGCGTAGCCACGTCGAGCTCCACCTTGTCGAATATGAAGAACTCAAGCTCAGGACCATAAAAGCTTGTGTAGCCATGCGCCTCCTGGTATTTTTCAGCTACATCTGCTATCTGCCTTGGGTCCTTCTCGAACCTGCCGCGCCCGCCTCCCCAGTGCACCTCTGCGAATAATCTTAATGTATCAGGAGCCCATGGCAGCACAGCGTGCGTCTTTGGCACAGGCACAAGAAGCATGTCGCTCTCGTTTATCTGCGTGAAGCCCCTTACGCTGCTACCGTCGAGCTTGCCGAAGCCCTCGCGCAGGCTCTCTTCGGTGAGTTCGCTTGACGGCACTGTTATATGGTGCAGCCTGCCGAGTACATCAGTAAACTGTAGGTCTATCCATTTTATGCTGGTACTCTCCACGAGCCTCATCATCTCCTCTGCAGTTTTATCATTAGACATAGTGAAACCCCGTAGTTATGGATGTGTGCAAAATATATATGCCTTGCTGATACTGTACGTCTTTCGGCATTTGAATTGTTTTTGAACATATCAGACCCGCACCCGCGCCTTCGTCTCTCTCTCAGCTGAACCGGCTTTGGCACGCTGCTTTTTTGCTATCGCCTCTGACGGCGGTATTGATAAGGAATTATAGCGAAGCAGCTTTATCAGGTTTCTATCTCTCCCGATATCAACTTCTGCCTTGTCTGCAAGTTTATTGAATCCTCCTTGCCTGGAGAGTGAGTCTATCTTTTTATAGTAGTAGAGTGCAATGGCGAGACCTTTTGCATCTATCACAGGTCCGTGATGGCTGTGCGCCTCCAATGCTTCTGCTGAATCAAGGGCTTTCGCGAGGGCTTTACTTGTGCTTGCAGCCAATGGAAAGGCTGTGCGTTCGGCGTTTGTGGTATGGCTTCTCTCAGCATCCTTGAATTTTTCAAGTGCAGCCTTATACTCTTCAGCCGCTCTGAGGGCAAGGCCATTCTCCTCTGTGTTATACTTCGTGATATACCTCATTGTAATGGGATATTCTGCTTTTTTGTTATGGGCTTTGCCTGGAAGCACCTCTCCGAGATAGCCTGATGCACCTGCAGCTAAAAGCAGTGCTGTAGCTATCGAACTGCCAGTAATAGCTGCAATGTTGCCTTTTCTTAGCGCTCTGGGCTTCTCTCTCTTTGGCTTTGCCTCTTTGTTTGCTTTTTCTGTCAGTTCAGCGATCTGGTCGCTTGAAAGGCGCAGAGAGTCTGCCATGACTGCAGCCTCATATATGCTGTGATTGTCTTTTCTCTTTAATGCCTCTATTATATGGCTTTTCATGAGCATTCTCCGCCGTGCAGAGCTTAAATGACCAGGCGTAGAGCTGTCGAGGTCTGCCACTGTTGCTACGGCTAATACTGCAATATCGAGCATTTTTCTCAGCATCCTTGCTGCGCGCGTTATGCTGTCTCTCTCAGGACCGCTCTGAAGCAGGCGCCTTACAAGCTTCTCGGTCTCGTATATGGAACGCTCTCCGGGAATGCATAATTTGGAGCTATCGCCATCCATTTCCCAGGGCTGCTGCTCTTCTGCCATTTCAATCAAATATTCAAGATGCATTCACATATAAAAATGCGCCTTTGAGGGGCGTATCCTGTTTTATGTAGATATCAAGTATGGCGCTGAATTGATGGCTGAGATGGTAAACATTATTGATTGCGGCGTTCTGCTGCAGTCAAATCAACATAGTAGGACGTCACAAAACCACAGTATTTATAAAATAAATGCGGATATGACTTACTGAATGCACTGCTTATGATACTTAT
>CAZOFK010000044.1:0-7097 GCA_964579185.1 Microcaldota archaeon | reverse complement strand
ACGAAGGCTAGGAGAACGAATCGGATTAGATACCCGAGTAGCCCTAGCAGTAAATCATGCAGACCCTGGTGTTGCACTTGTCACGAATAGGTGCAGTACCGTAGGAAAACTGTTAAGTCTGCCGCCTGGGGAGTACGGCCGCAAGGTTGAAACTTAAAGCAATTGGCGGGGGAGCACACAAGGGGTGGATGCTACGGTTTAATTGAATTCAACGTCGGGAACATTACCTGGAGCGACGGCAGGATGAAGGTCAGGCTAAAGACCTTACCTAACAAGCCGAGAGGTGTTGCATGGCGATCGTCAGTTCGTGGTGTGAACTGTCCGGTTAAGTCCGGTAAGCGGATGTGCGTGCTATGAAAACAAAGCTAAAGCCAGAAATGTGCTATCTTGCGGGTATGCAGGGAAAAGGCTCAGAAGTGAGAAGTGCAGTGGGCGTAGTGACCACTATAGGCGCAATAGAGGAGGAGTTCATAGAACTTTGTATAAAGTATCTTTTAATACCGCCTAACAGGATACTAATAGAGGAGAAGGGAAACGCCAGGCACATATACTTCTACCATTCTCAAATATACCGCAGGCTTAAAGAGATAAACGATAAAAAGGCAAGGATCTTCACGAGGGAAAACGAGCTCTCGCGAAGCTATATCGCAGGTCTCTTCGATGCTGCGGGGCATATCGGCAGGAATGGCATTACTATAAAGGGCATGGACCCTAGCGACGAGCTTATACTCGATAGGCTAGGTGTGCATACGATGCACGGCAGGATACTAAATATACGTTTATTTATCACGCTTCTGAAAGGCTATAGCGTTTTGTTTGAGCATGTACATCTGCCCGGTAACGAACGAGATCCTCGCTGACAGTTGCCATTATTGCAGCGGTGCATTAAGCACTCTGTCTGGACCGCCTGCGTTTAAGCAGGAGGAAGGAGAGGGCTACGGTACGTCAGTACGGCCCGAATCTCCAGGGCTACACGCGGCATACAAAGGTTGATACAATGGGTCGCCACTCAGAAATGAGGAGCTAATCCCCTAAAACCAACCTAAGTTCGGATTGAGGGTTGAAACTCACCCTCATGAAGCTGGAATCCCTAGTAATCGCCTGTCACCATCGGGCGGTGAATATGTCCCCGCTCCTTGCACACACCGCCTGCCAAGTCATCCAAGTGGGGTCTTAGTGACGCAGTATCTTCAGATGCTGTCGAACTAAGGTTCTGTGAGGGGGGCTAAGGCATAACAAGGTATCCGTAGGGGAACCTGCGGATAGATCACCTCAAACACATTTTATGTGTTTACCTTACAGTGTGCACACAATTCGTTGCGCCTCGCATTAAACTCAAGACTACATTTCCATTCCGTAGGAAAAGGACTAACCTTTCTGCGTCAGCTTGCGGTTATCAAGCTGATAGAGAAGGTCTCTTCTTATATTCTGCGCTGTTATCTCTACGCCTGCCCCAGGAGCCTCTACAGAGTAATATGCATCTCCGTATGTCTTTGTCCTGATGACTATCTTATTTGCTGTACCCTTAAGCTGCCCCAGCGGGCTCTCAAGATCGACAGACCTGAGCCCTACACTTATCAGAGGCCTTCTTCTTGTGAGCTTCATGTCTGCAACATATCTGAGCGTCTTGCCCTTTTTCAGAAGGTTATCCATTTTTTTCTCGAATTTCGAATCGAGCCTTTCAAGGCTTCTGAAGAATACTCGAGGATCACTCTCAGAAAGGTACTGTGCGGGTATAAACGGAGTGATGAGTACATCCTTAAGATCCACTCTGAAGCCCGCTGTCCTGGCAAGTATAAGTATCTTCCTTGCGACATCGCTTCCATCCAGGTCATTTGCAGGATTGGGTTCGGTATAACCAAGCTCCACTGCTTTTGCCATCATCTCTGAGAGCCTGCTGCCTTTCTCAAGCCCAGTGGTTATGAAGCCGAGAGTGCCCGAGAAGCATCCAGTAATTGATGTAGGCGGATCACCAAGGTCCCTAAGATCGCGCAGCTTGTCAATGGCTTCTGCGCCTGCCATGACCGAGCATCTAAATCCGTATCTCCGCGTCTCCGAGGCAAGTTTCTGGAAGGTATTGAAATCGCATGATGTAAGCGGCACCTTGTTAGCTGTCACTATTCTGTGCCTCGTTTCCTCTATGATTCTCTTATGCAGCGAAAGCATCCCTCCCGATGCCGTGACGTCTACCACGCTTATGTTTTCGCTGCTCTTCCTAATAACTCCGAAAAGCGCCGCTGCGCCTCTGTAGCCTCTCCCCTCCTTCTTTGCCGAGAAGAGCCGCGCATTTTTTTCATTTATGCCCTCTGCCGAATAGATAAACGAGGACTTAGATGCAAGGCCCACTATCCTGGTGGGGTTAATATGCTTCAGCCTATCTGTGTCGCCTTTCTCAAATATCTGCGAAACAAGCCTGCTACCTACCTTGCCTGTTGCCCCGATGATAAATACATTCTGCAACATTCTCACCTAAATTCGACAAGGAAGCCCGCATCCGGGGCTTTCAGGCAGGCAGTGCAAGTTAGCTGCGTTCTTACTGGCCTCTGATTCAATCATATCTATCGCAGCGCAGTCTGCCGCATATGCCTGTAAGCATGGCACCATGCTATGTAAAAGTATATACTTTTATACTTTCCCTATGAATGAATCAGTCGTGATTTGTTATGCTTGTCGGAATTGTAGGCGCCCCTAACAAAGGCAAGAGCACGCTCTTCTCTGCCTTGACGTTAAACGAGGCGGAGATAGCAGAGTATCCCTTTACCACCATAAAGCCTAATCTGGGTGTAGCTTATGCCACACGACCCTGCGCTGAGAAGGCCCTGGGAGTCAAATGCAATCCGCGCAATTCCCTCTGCGTAGACGGAACGAGGCTTATACCAGTAAATATAGTGGATGTAGCGGGCCTCGTGCCTGGCGCGCACATAGGTAAAGGAATGGGCAACCAGTTCCTCAATGACCTCGCTGCCGCTGAGGCCTTAATACAGGTTGTCGACGTAAGCGGAAAAACCGATATTAATGGCAACCCCTGCGATCTATGCGACCCCGCCAAAGACGTAGAGATGGTAATCTCAGAGCTAAGGGCGTGGATCAGCGATATCATAGAGAGGCATATGAATGTTCTTTCCAAAAGGAGCGATGGAATAGAGGCCCTGAAGGAGGTGCTCTCAGGCTTCGGCACAGACGGCCTTGAGATAGGCTCTGCCATAGAATCGGCAAGGCTTCCGTCTTATGGCATAAACTGGGACAGAAAGAGTATAGAGAGGTTTGCAGCCTCGTTCCTCACGCTTAACAAACCGCTCATAGTCGCTGCCAACAAGCTTGACAGCGGCACGGATGATGGTCTGAAGCGCCTTACCGAAAGCCTGGCAGATTATCCTGTAATAGGATGCAGCGCAGCCATAGAACTCGCACTGCGCAGGGCTGCGAAGAAAGGTGTCATCAGATATGTTCCCGGGGAGGCAGATTTTACGCTTCTGAAAGAGCCCGATAATAACCAGGCAGCCGCGCTCAGATATATGGCCGAATATGCCAAAGAGAGGCACGGAACAGGAATAAGGCAGCTTATAAACTACGCTGCATTTGAGATAAACAAGAATATCATAGTATATCCAGTCGAGAGCGAGAGCAGATATACGGATCACTTCGGGAACGTGCTGCCCGACGCGCTGCTTATAAAAAAGGGATCTACGGCACAGGAGCTGGCGCGCATGATCCATACCGATCTTGCTGAAAGGATGCTCTATGCGATAGACGTAAAGAAGAAGATGAGGATAGCGAAGGAGCACGTGCTCCAGGATAACGACATAATAAGGATAGTGAGCGCAGCCAAATAGCTACCTCTTGAAATATCGCAGCAGCTTATCATAGCTGTATGTGTTTATGATATCGTCACTCTCGAGCCAGCCTCTCTTTGCCATGCCTACTCCGTAGCGCATGAACTCGAGGTGAGAAAGCCTGTGTGAGTCGGTGCCGATGGCGAACTTCAGGCCATATTCACTGGCACGCATTATATTCTCATCGTTGAAATCGAGCCTTTCAGGGAATGCGTTTATCTCGAATGCGACGTTGCGCCTTTTCGCAGCCTCGAACACCTCATCAAAATCGAAACTTATGCCCTTCCTCCCGTTTATGATCCTGTCGGTGGGATGGGCTATGATATCGACCATGCCGCTATCTACACACGCCACGATGCGCTCAGTCATGGCCTTAGGCTCCATGTTAAGATCTGTGTGGATGCTTGCAAGCACATAGTCCATCTCCTCAAGCGTTTTCCTCGCAAGGTCTAAACTGCCGTCTTTCAGTATGTCAGTCTCTGCGCTCTTGAGTATCTTTATTCTACCATCAAACTTCTCAGAAAGCTTATCAAGCTCGGCAAAATGCCTTGCAAAGGCCTTCTCGTCCATTCCGTGCGCTATGCGCTCGCTCTTGGAGTGGTCGCTTATGCCTATATAAGACCTGCCCAGCCTTGCAGCTTCGAGAGCCATCTCCTCAGCTCTATTCGCGCCGTCGCTCCTCACAGTATGGGTATGCAGATCTCCGCATATATCATCAAGTTGCACAAGCCTGGGCAGTTTCCTTCTCAGGGCGAGCTCTATCTCGCCTCTGTCTTCGCGCATTTCAGGCTCAGGATAATCCATGCCAAGCCTCTCATAGATTTCAGGCTCGTTGCTCCCTGCCACTGCCACGCCCTTCCTGTTGAAGAGGCCGTACTCGTTGAGCTTGTACCCCTTTTTAATGGCTAACTGCCTGACCTTTACATTATGCTCCTTGCTTCCTATGAAATACTGAAGCGCAGCACCGAAGCTCTTCTTCTCGATGACCCTGATGTCGCAGTTTAAGCCCAGCCTGAGCCTGAGTGTCGTTTTTGTAGGGCCTCTGAGTAGAATACTCTCCACTTCTTCCATACCTTCAACAAAAGAGATGGCCTTTTCAGGCGATTCTGATATTACCAGTATATCAAGATCCCCTACTGTCTCTTTCATCCTGCGTGTGGAGCCAGATATCTCAGCCCTCTCCACTGCGCCAGATGTCATGAGCTTTTTAACTATGCGCTCTGCCTCTGGCAGCGCAGAGCCTAGCAGCATCCTTCCCAAGCTTGCCTCAACAAATTCTATGCCTTTGGATATCTCTAACTCGCTCTTCTCACCGAAACCTCTGAGGCTTCTTATTCTACCTTCAGCAACAGCCTTCTTAAGGTCACTTACATTCCTTATGCCTAGCTCCTTATACAGCCTGAATGCGCTTTTTGGCCCTAGCCCCTGTATCTTCATAAGCCCTGCGAAGTCTATCGGATATCTCTTCTTGAGCTCCTCGTGCTTTTTCATGGCGCCGCGTTCCACATACTCCTTTATCTTCCCGGCGAGCCCCTTTCCTATGCCTGGCAGAGCCATAAGGCCTTCCACACCCCGCTTATCGAGTATCTCCGCAACGTCCTCCTGCAGTGTGCCTATAGTCATAGCCGCCTTCCTGTACGCCCTTATCTCGAAGAGGGTGGCAGAGCCTTCAAGCTCAAGCATGTCCGCTATCTCAGAGAAAAGCTCAGCGATCTTCTCATTGTGCATCCCAACTCCTTATATTGTAAGCTTTTTCATTATCTCGAAGTATGCTGATTCTGCATATATCGCAGGCATACTGTTATGGAAGATCCTTGCTTTCCTCAGATTGACTTCCTTGTGCCGTATTCCCCCCTTGCCTACGACGCCTTTAAGTATCTCTGAGACGCTCGCATGCCGCGAATGCTCTAATGCATAAACCCTCCGCTCCCTTATTGCAAGGCCTATGGCACTGCTATGCGCCTTTATAAAAGCTGTAGAAGAGCCTGTTTCTAATATGTCAGGGCCCCTAAGCAGCCTCGATTTAACCGCTCCGCTCCGCGAGAGTATAAGCATGAAGCCATTCCTTCCTTCCACCCACGCTGTTTCTGCGCAGACGCAGAAATCCTCATGCATTATGTCTGTTACAATCCTGTCAAGGACTCTCCTCAGCTGCGGCCATATCACATCAGGGCTTTTGTCAGGCACGCTTGCCACAATCAGGAAGCTTTCGAGCCCCGATTCCTTAAGCAATCCTGCGAAGAGAGAGCGTGCCTTTGTAGATGAGAATTTTATACCTGAGAAAAGCCCCATCGAAGGTCTCTCCATGAATTCTCTCGCGACAAGGACAAATCTAGAGAGCGAGTCTTCTGAAACGGCAGCTGCGACATTCCTGTCAGTATCTACAGGGTCTATGACAACGAATTCCGAGCCGAATCTCTTGTTTATGCCTATATCTATGTATTCGCTCTTTTTGCGCGGATCGATGATAATAGGCAGCTTCAGTTCAGAGAACTTCCTGAGCACAGCCAAAAACGAACCATACTGGTATACAAGGAGTTCACACAGGTATCCCGAGAAGCCGCCTGTCTTTGTCTCTGCGCCATATATATGATGGGCTTTGAGAAGATATTTAAGCAGGCGCACGTCGTCCTTCTGCCTCGCGCTTACGTTGGCTTCTATAAACTCAGTGTGGAGCGGTGTCCTGTCTACTGAGGTAGAGAGCTCATCCGCGCTCTTTACCTTGAATGCAGGCACCATGTCTATCTTTATACCCATCGAGTCTAAATAAACCCTCACGTAAGGATGCTCTGCGTATTTTATCTCGTATCTACCCCGCTTTTCACTTCTTGCCAGCGCTTTCCCGTATTCAAGCCCCTTTTTGAGTATACCCTCCTTTTCTCTATCGTTCGGAAAGAGCATGAAGATATCTATATCAGAGTCACCTCTCAGGTTTGTACCCCTGGCTACAGAGCCAGCTACACGAAGTTCAACGTCTCTGCTCACTATGGTCTTGAGCATAGCCATGACCCTATTTACATTTGCTACAGTGCTTTTTCGCTCATCCTCAGTAGGCTTTATCTCGCGCAGCACGCGCTCAAGCATATTCTGTACATGAGATGCATCTGAATTGACCATGTTGGGCACCGATATGCCATGCCAGAAGTTCACAGCACAATAAGCTTAAAGAATGTTAAGTATTATATTCCTACCCGTAAGGCAAAACATCATAGGAACTTGACATCTACATTCCATCACCTCGTCAAATCCAAGACCCTCACATCT
>CAZOFK010000043.1:0-7128 GCA_964579185.1 Microcaldota archaeon | reverse complement strand
AGAGGAGATTGACCTGACTGGAAACCCACCCCTTTAGGGGTGGGAGGAGGTCATGATACTAACAGCTCTCTCCCTCAGACTAAAGACCGAGGTTTCCGAGCCAAGATGAGTGAATGAGAGCTGATATGATCACTGCGAGGAATACAAATGCAAGGTACGGAGAGGAGAATTTGAAGAGCCTCCATACAGAGGAATGCTCTACCACCACTCTATAACTCAAGTACACTATCACAAGCAGCGGTATTATGATGATTGCCGCATAAGGGATCCCGAAGGAAGGAGCGATGAGCAGCGAGAGGAGAGCCATCATGGCATTAGATATGCCTATCGCAGCAGCGCCTCTTCTAGGGCTTTCTACAGCAGTAAGCATAGGTATACCTGCCTTGATGTAATCCTTCCTGTACTTGAGCGCAAGCGACCATATATGCCCGGGTATCCAGAAGAGGACAAGAAGCCCGAGTCCAAAGCTCCCCATGCCAAGCGCACCTGATGCTGCAGCGCCGGCCCAGACGCAGAAGCTGCCAGCCAGGCCGCCTACGATCACGCTGAACCTGCTTCTCCTTTTAAGCATAGCTGTGTATACGAGTATATAGAAGGTGATGCCAAGAGCTATCATGAGTGCAGTAAGCCCGTTTGCCATTCCGCCTGCGGCAATGCCCAGCGCAGCTAGGCTGACTCCCCACGCAGTGCCGTTAAGCTGGCCTATCCTTTTCACTACTCCGGTCCTGCGCTTCGTTCTTCCCATCTTCTTATCTATGTCTATTTCCAATACCTTATTCAGAAGCTCTGCTCCCATTCCCCCCAGAAGCACCCCTATAAACACAAAGGCAAGCGCAGGCAGTGAATATGCTGAAATGCCTTTGCCTTTCACTGTGAAAAAACCAGCAAGCGCAGAAAGCAGAAGCAGTCCAAGTATCCTAAACTGCATAAGGCTCAGATAATCATGAATCCTGTCCATCCCAACCAGCCAACGATATTCAACAGCACAGCTTTATAAATCCAATAGTAAAACTACATTATAGAAAAAAGAATACGTATAAAATTATATATTCATATATGAAATATGGCAGGCATACCTTTTGCTATAGAAGCATCAACCAGCATAACCCTTATACTAAGCCTTCCGCTCTCAGCATACCTTACGGTAAGGTATATGCGCAAAAAATCAATGCCAAGGCTTCTGTGGTGCACAGGTTTCTGGATTTTCTCCCTCGAGACTCTTCTCGAGATGATCTTTTCTGTCGGGACGGTCTCGTATTTCCTCATCAGGACCTATCTCTTCCTAGCCGCTATCATGGTAAACATCCTGGCCCTCGGTGCTGTAGAGATGATGCGCTCAAAAAGATCAGTGCAGAAGATATCTGCATATTACATATACTCGTTGCTTACCGCAATACTGCTAGCATATACCATATTGACTACAGATGTTTTCACGCTTGTTGAAAACGGCACAGTGTCTGGCGCAGTACCGAACTCTGTCATCATAGCATCATCTCTCATAACAATACCCGGCGCGATAATACTCGCAGCCGTATCACTGTACGGCTACATGCGCAGGCACAAAGCACGCATGCTCGCACTCTTCGCAGGCATAATAGTCATGAGCGCAGGCGGCTTCCTGTATATAGCATCAATGCCGTACCTCAACTATTATACTGATTTCATAGGCATACTGCTTTTCTGGATAGGTGTCATTGGTTTATAGGTGCATTCTATGGTGTCATTAGAGCGTAAGCTGCTTGCATTCGCAATAGCCTGGGACGTGATATTCACAGCTGCAGCGCCGTTTGCAGATATGGGTTATCATAGCACATTCGGCAACCTGGCTTTCGCCTCGATGGACTACAGGGCAGTCATGTACATGCACGGTCTTCTCATAGCATATGTAGCAACGCTTGCCCTTTTAATATGCGAGCTTTTCAAGATTAAAAACTACGGAGTAAAAGGCCATGCAAGAAAGATAGTAAGGTACAGCGCCCTTATAGGCATACTCCTAGGAGGCATCGGAGGCATTATAAATTTCGGATACATAGGCACATCAGGCTTCGGTGTAGTTGGCGATCTGCCTACATGGATTCAGATAATCTCATTCCTTTTCATGGATGAGATAGCCATAGCGCTTCTCTATTTTCTGCTGACTGCACCAAAAGCAGCAGGCGTGAGATACAGGAACGCAGGGCTACCGTATTACCTCCTTACACTGAGCGTAGCTTCAGCTTTTCTTGCAGCTGTAATGGGGCATATCGGAGGCTTTGTAATCCAATACGGAGGCCTGCCAGGTCCATTCAACGCTTATATATCGTGGCTGGGGCTCACTGCCTCTGAGTTCGCTGCCAACAATGTAGGAAGCCACTCGCATGATATGGCAGTGGCGCTGATGGCAGGGATCATAGCGCTTGTCGCGCAGCACTTCGGCTACTCAAAGCTAGGTAAAAAAGCAAGGCTTACGATGCGCACTGGCCTTGCAATAAGCATTGTAGGGGTAGTGCTGATGACGAGTATCTATGTGGCAGCGGGCCTCTATAACTACTCTATACCTACACTCTTCACTTCAGGTCCAAACGGCGTGAACGGCGTGGCATTTGACGATATACTGACAGGAATCGTAGGCTTCGGTGCAGTCTTTGTCATCGCTGCGCTAGCAGGGCCATGGTACAAAAAGATTTACGGCTCCAATCCTACAAGGGCAGCTATATTGACCACATGGGTGATCGCCATACTCACAGTGCCTGTTCTAGGCTATTGGATCGAATTGCATGAATCGTTTTACGGTGCCCTGGGAAGCATCCCCGGCGCCCCAGGCGCGGCCTCAGATTCCACATACCTCTCATTCCATCAGGACCTTGCCTTTTTCGCAATGCCTGCGCTTGCAGCTGCAATACTCGCCATGGATTATTATATGAAGTCGGAAGGGAAGAAGCTTATCATCAGCCTCTCTGCCATAGGCGGCAGCTGGCTCTCCTTTGTAGGAGGCACAACATACACCTTCATAAGCCCTGAAGGCATAAATGCGTATGCAATTGTAGGATATGCAGGCGCCGTGCTTATAGCACTGAGCGCACTTGCAGTTGCATTATACCTCGCAGGAATACTTGGTGAAGATGCAAGACTTAAGCCCGAAAAGAATAAGAGCATGAAAGTATGAAGGCATATGCACATGGCCTTATGTTACTATGCTACAAACAGCGCGTCATATCATTCCGTCAAGAAGCCTGTTAAGGTTTCTGTCGACGCGCGAAATATGCCTCTCTTCGCGCCTGACGCTTTTTATGGTATACGACTTGAATCCTGAGAGAAGGCTGAGCACTTTCGAGTTAAGCACAGCAAGATGCCTCTTCTTTACCTTGAACCTGCCGCATATCTGGTTCACCATCAGTTCGCTGTCAGAATAGATGGCAAGCTCAACATCATTTCCATACTCGCTGCGCGCCCTCATCAGGGCCCCTATAAGGCCAAGATACTCAGCCTCATTGTTGCTTTTTATTCCATTGTAAAAGCTCTCCTCACAAAGCTCCCTCTGCCTCTCGTCAAGGATGAGGTATCCCGATGCGCTCCTTCCAGGATTCCCCCTCGAAGCGCCGTCAGTATAGACATAAATAAGCATAACCTCACCATTCAGCTTATCTGTTCATATCTTTATTCTTTTTTACATGCAAAGTTCAAAGGCCTCGATGCGCAAGCTCCCGCAGGTGCTTGACCTTGCCGAATCTTAAGGTCTCACCCTCTGATATGCAAAATGCTTCCATCTGGTCTATATCCGCTCCCTCGCCGAAGAAGGGAGCTATACCAGCCGCGTTTTCTATGTTAACGCTGACGCTCTCCGCGAAGTACCCGATTGCAGGGAGCACAACAAGGTGCCTGCCATCCTTCGTCTTTCCGCTTAAAAAGCATCGCATCTTCTCCTTGCCCCCTATGCTCTTATATAATGTTATGGCAGGATGGAGGTGCCCCATGATAAGAAGGTTGGCATTCCCCTCAGGCACTTCCTCCCCATGGAAAAAGAGCATTTCCTCTATGCGCGCCTCCTGCCTGTATATCTCAATGCCCAAAGGAAGGCCGAGCCTGTCTATAAAATTATCATGGTTGCCCTTTATAAGCGTAATATGCTTTATTCCAAGAGCATTCAGGTACTCTACAAGCTCCTTGGTCTCGTTAAACTCCTCCGCGTGGACATCTGAAAACTCGTTCTTAATGTCGCCATCAATTATGATCCTCTCCGCGCCGGTCATCTCGAACGAGAGCTTCAGAGTCTTCTTTATACTCTTCAGATTTGCCTTCGGTAGGAATGTGCCACGATCGGCCATAACGCCTTCATAGCCTAAGTGCAGGTCTGAGCAGACTATTGCAGATATGCCCCTTAGATAGAGTACAGGCATGCCCTCCAATAGCTCTATGCCATCGCTAAGCCTCATACTCTCAACCTCTCAGCTTTTGCATGACAAGCCTATGCAGCCTTCGTATGCGCTTTCTCCTGTCCTTCATCATTATCACATCCGTTTCTCCAAGCGTTATCATCATATGCGAAAAGGGAGAGGGCACGTCTGTCTCCATTACCTTGTATTTTATTGTGCCCTCCGAGATCTCCCTTATAATCTGCTCGGCATGCGGCAGGTCCATCAGGTCCTCGAAAATTTCCCTATAAGCCTCCTTCAGTATCGGGAAGCCCGGATACTCCTCTTCTATAGTCTTCAGGATAAGCTGAGAGTTTATCTGCTGCTTCCTTACGCTTATCTTCTTTCCCTTGTAGTTCCTTAGTATCATGAAGCTGCGTGCTGCGCAATACCTGAAACGCCTGCGCAGCATCTCACTCCTTTTTATATTCTCTTCAAGAAGCTCCCTTGCATTCAGCTTGCCTATGCCTTTCATTAGGGAGATGATTCCCTTTATTCCTAACTTCACATCTTCATCTACAAAAACGACAAAGCCGTTGTCTCCTATGCTTATCCCTACATCGATATCGTATAGTTCGCTCAGCCTTATGGCAATAATCCTAGAGAGCGCATCGTTGACGCGCCTGCCGTAAAGGGCATGGAATATAAAGAGGACCCTGCTCTCTTCGGCGTCATGGCTTTTCTCAATAAGGATAAGTTTCTCATTAGGTACCGCTCCCGCAAAGAGAAGCTGCTCTACAAAATACGAATATATCGAAAGCCTCGCGTTCTCATCGGCAGGCAATGCATCGAGGATATGCCTGCTCTCCTTTCCGGGCTTAATGCCCCTCTTCAAGAAGCGCATCTTAGCAGCACTCAGTTCAGCTTCTATTGCATGCGAGAGCCTTCCGCGGAATCTGCCTATCTCCAGCGCAAGCTCAAAGGTCAGCGGCAGCTGCTCAGAGAACCATGGAGGTATAGTGGGGTTTTCACCTGCAGCACTTTTAACATAGCACTTCATGACTCGCGAAGACTCGAACCTGTACGGTCTGCCTCCCAGCGTAAAGACATCCCCGGGCTTAAGCCGTGAGAGAAACTCCTCCTCTATGCTGCCTATCCATCTCTCATGTTCAAATACATCAATTGCTACTTCATCAGGTATGGTCCCGATGTTTAGGAAGTAGATAAGCTTTGTAAGCTTTCCTCTCCTTCCAAATGTGCCCTCTGATTCTTCATACCACAGCTTGCCATACACCCTGCGGCTCTCCAACCCGACGTACCCCCCAGAAAGGTACTCAAGAAGCGCCTTGAAATCATCCATTCCCAGGCCGCGGTAAGGGTATGCCCTTTTCACTACCCTGTAAGCCTCCTCAACGCTCCACTTGCGGTTCTGTGACATGCCCACCAGATGCTGGGAAAGCACATCAAGGGCATTCATAGGTGTTGTAAAAGAGTCTATCCTGTGGTTTTTTGCAGCATCAAGCATGACTGCGCATTCGACAAGGTCATCCCTGTTCGTGACCACAATATCGCCTTTGGCTGTATCCCTGAACCCGTGTCCGCTCCTGCCTATGCGCTGCACAGTCCTTGCCACGCTCTTCGCAGAGCCTATCTGAACAACATTGTCTATATAGCCTATGTCGACACCAAGCTCCAGGCTTGTCGATGAAACGACGCACTTAAGCTTGCCATTCTTAAGGAGCTCCTCAACCCCGAGCCTGGTCTCCCTGGAGAGGGAGCCGTGGTGCGCAGCAATGCTCTCTTCAGTATACTTAAATCTCTCCATGAGGTGGTATACCACGCGCTCTGTGCCGCTCCTTGTATTTGTGAATATCAGGGTAGTGCTGCTCCTTTTTATTATAGAGTCTATTGTGCCATATACTTCAGCTTCTATCCTCTTGTCGCTGGCATTTATTATATCCTTTACCGGGCAGACAACTTTGAACTCCATGCGCTTCTCCCATGTTGCATCTATTATATGGCACTGCCTCTCGGCACCATCTTCATACCCTACGAGGAACCTTGCCGCATTCTCCAAAGGATGGAGCGTCGCCCCCAGCCCTATCCTGACAAAGCCGTGCCCCACCATATCCTCAAGCCTTTCTACGCTGAGGGAGAGGTGCACGCCACGCTTGTTTCCCGCAAGCTCATGCAATTCATCTATAATAAGGTATCTTATCTCATTGAGGCTTTCTGAGAACCGTTCAGAGTTTAATATTATGGCAAGGCTCTCAGGGGTAGTTACAAGTATGTTGGGTGGGCTCCTAAGCTGCCTCTGCCTCTCCTTTTGAGGAGTATCTCCGGTCCTTATTCCCACACTTATCCTTTTTATCGGCAGAGCCATGTCCTTATATATCTCCTCAAGCGGTCCGCTCAGGTTTCTGTATATGTCATTATTAAGGGCGCGCAGCGGTGAGACGTATAAGCAATAGATCTTCTCCCCTAGCTTTTCCTGCAGAGCCATGTCCATAAGATCGCTGAGTACGGCAGTAAACGCAGAGAAGGTCTTGCCGCTGCCTGTAGGGGCGGTGATAATCAGATTTTTCCCTTCCTTTATAAGCTTGAATGAATACCTTTGCGGAGGCGTAAGCTCGCTATACCTAGACTCGAACCACTTTCTTATAAATATATTCAGGCTATCGAGGCTCTCCTTCTCACTGAAAGGCTTCTCATAACGTTCTATCATCTGCATCTCCAAAAACGACCATATGCGTTAGAAGTTAGAGACCATCATAGACGGCTCCTGGTGACATCCTTC
>CAZOFK010000042.1:1396-7194 GCA_964579185.1 Microcaldota archaeon | reverse complement strand
GTAATAATGTATACTGCTTGTCGATACATTTCAACTTTCCGTGCAGCAACAATAAGGGAAAGCATATATGTTTTTGCATCAGTATAACATACTGCAATTACTGTTCTTATTCGTTCCTAAATATCATACAAGCCACTTCCAAACAAGGAACGATAAAAGGGCGTGCCCATGGGAAAGGACAAAGGAATAAAAAACATAGAAGACCTTCCTGGCATAGGCCCTACAACAGCAGAAAAGCTTAGGGAAGTTGGCTACGTCGACCTTGAAAAGATAGCCGTTGCTTCGCCTCACGAACTAGCAGAGATATCGGGCATGAGTGTGGACAACGCCAAAAAAGCCATAGACGCAGCTCGGCAAGCAACTACTCTAGAATATACCAGTGCATCTGAAGTATACAACATAAGAAAGATGCTCGGTCGCATTTCAACGAACAGTAAGGATCTCGACGAGCTTCTTGGAGGCGGAGCTGAAATAAAAGCAATAACGGAGGCATACGGGCGCTTCGGTTCTGGAAAGTCACAGCTTGGATTTCAGTTATCTGTAAACGTGCAGCTTCCAAAGGAAAAGGGTGGTCTAGGAGGCAGCGCGCTGTTCATCGATACAGAAGGCACATTCAGACCCGAGAGGATAGCGTCAATGGCAAAGGCGACAGGCCTTAAACCTGAAGAAGTGCTTGAAAACATCTTTGTAATAAGGGCAGAAAGTACAGAAAAACAGATACTTTCAATAGAGCGCGCAGACAAACTCATAAAGGAAAAAAATATAAAGCTAATAGTTGAAGACTCTCTAATGGCACTCTTCAGATCAGAGTACATGGGCCGCGGCGCTCTTGGCGAAAGACAACAAAAGCTCAACTCACATATCCATAAACTCCAGAAGCTCGCAGACACATACGGCCTAGCCGTATATGTGACCAACCAGGTAATGGATAACCCCGCAATTCTTTTCGGTGACCCTACCACCCCTGTCGGGGGCAATATAATAGCGCATGCCGCTACAACAAGGCTCTACCTGCGCAAGAGCAAAGAAGACAAGAGAATAGTAAGACTGGTGGACTCGCCAAACATGCCGGAGGGAGAAGCAATAATAAAGATAACAGAAGATGGAATAAAAGACTGAGAGATTTTATGCTGTTCCTCGTGGGCCTTGGATTGTCTGAGGGAGACCTCTCAGCAAAGGCGCTTAAAAAACTAATAGAGATAGACAAGCTTTATATTGAGTCATACACCGCACCCATATCCAAAGGCTATATTAACTACATAAAAGAAGCTACAGGGAAGATTCCGGTAAGTCTAAAGAGATCACAGATGGAGGAAGGAGCAGAGACCACCGTAGGCGAAGCACTGGACAATGACATTGCGATACTGATCCCAGGAGATCCCCTGATAGCGACAACGCATCACATACTGCTTGATGCTGCCAGAAAACGCGGCATCGAAACTACAGTCTTCCATGCCTCCTCCATATTCAGCGCAGGCATAGGCGTAAGCGGCCTTGATATCTACAAATTCGGACCCACCACCACCATACCTTTTATCAGCAAGAACTACAAGCCAACCTCGTTTTTAGATGTAATAAAAAAGAACCTCGATGTAAAAGAGCACACGCTTGTTCTCCTAGACGTCAATCCGGAAAAGAACGAGACGATGGGAATAAAGTATGCACTAAACACCATCAAAACCGCAGAGGAGTCTAGAGGCACAGACATACTACACGGCAAGAGCTTTCTTGTTCTGTCCGACATAGACGGAAGCAACGAAGAGGTCGTAATAACAACACTCGAGTCTTACAACAGTGCGCTGTGGGATAGATTCACAGGGCTGCGTATATCAATTATCATACCTGCTACTCTTTCATTCGCAGAGGAAGACACCATTAAAAGATTTGTCAGAATAGTGTAAGCCAACATCATCTATTACTCGATACAGAGGGTACGGGCTTATGTTTCCAATACTTCAACGTATAGAAGAATGCAGCAAAACCAAATCCCTCCACAAACCAAACGCTAACGATCCTGAAGAATATGGTTATGAGGGTAGCGGTACCAAGGTTAATCCCATCATTCGAGAAGAAAATTGTGAGATAGCTGACCAACGCCGCGTCTGTCACTCCCAGAGTTGCAGGAATCCCAGTGATCATACCAAGCAGTAGCGAAGAGGAGTATATAAAGAGCACTGCAGGTATATTGGCGACGCCTATCTTTATTCCGAAACTAAGAATTACCATGTATAATGCCATTCCATTTATGAGCTGGGAAGGAACTGTGAACAGCATAGAATAAGCATAGGTCTTTCTACCTAACATTTTATTGTTTTTAAAATAAGCTTCGCCTGCTTCGAAGAACCCTCCAAGCCTTTTAATATGCCCGAAGCGCTTTTTGATGAAAAGGAATGGACCCCTATTGAACAGAAATACGAACGGCAATAGGAGTACAGCTGCAATGAAAAGCGAAACGCTCTCATACTTATGCAATAGTAAAGCTGACAGCAGCGCAAGTACTGAAAACCCAAGGAAATCTGTGAATATGTCGGCAACAACCGCAGAGAATGTTTTTGCGAAAGAAGTTCCAGTTATCCTATTTATAGTATACGAAACAACGCCCCGTCCCCATCTGCCCGGCGTTATATCCATCGAATAGAGTGAGAGATACGTCATGAAGTTGTCCCATCTGCCTATTTTCACCTTCAATCTCTTCATGTAAAATTCCCATTTTGGGAATCTAAGCAGATAACCACAAAAGAGGACGATAAACGCAAGCATATAATATGTAATATTTATCGATAAAAGTGTTGCAACAAATCTGCCTATGCCGTCGTTAATTATTCCAAATATTGCCATAGCGGCAAACACGAAAAGGCTTGCTAAAAGTATGGCAAAAACTACGTTCCTTATCTTCTTTACGCCCTCAAGGTACTTTGCTTCCTTCATGGCCTCTTTTAAGGTGTATCCCTCCCCTACTTCGTTTTTTGCCAAGCCTCTCACTATTTACTAAATTTTAATATCCTATCATATGCCGCACGTTCATCGGCACAGAGAAGCGCAGCATTGCTGCGCTCATGATAATCAGTAAATATATATCCAGACAGTTCGGCGAGCTTCCTCGCAAAGGCCAACATCTCCTCCTTCCCTGGCATCTGCCCATAAGCGAGCCCCCGCTCCGCGTTTCTGGCCCCGCCTACATATACAAAACCTTTAACCTCCACATAGTGTGGCCGGCCTTCTTTTATCAGTGTGGCATATCCTTCTACATCAACCATATTCAATTCCTTAATGAGTGTAAGCCTAAATACTTTCCTTGTTTTCATCGTAGAGAATAACTTAATGAATTCCATGAAGTTTTTCCATGTGGCTCCAAGCGTCTTTGCTCTAGTCACTTTCTCATATACCAATTTATTAGGTGCCTGAACAGAAACATAAAGCTGAGTGGGCATCGTCTTCAGCGCCTTAAGTGCATTAACCATCGTGCCGTTCGTCACGAGAAAAGTGCTTATACCTCTCCTACTGAAGGCAGCTATAAGTTCGTTCATCATAGGATAGAAGAGCGGCTCCCCAGTAAGGCTCAGTGCAACATGTGCAGGATTGTTCGCCTCCTTCCATCTCTTCATATTTACCCTCTCATGGGCTTTATACCCGCTTACTATCCTTCTTTGCTCTTTTATCAGCCCGTCCACTATATCTTCCGGGCCATCCCATTTTTTCACTGCGTTTATCTCATTCCACGAGAAACCAACCTCATCGGGTATTATCCTCCAGCAGAATGAGCATGCCAAATTACAGCCTATCGCT
Organism: Microcaldota archaeon; assembly: GCA_964579185.1. Lineage (GTDB taxonomy): Archaea > Micrarchaeota > Micrarchaeia > Micrarchaeales > CABMGC01 > JAJYIA01. The sequence continues at coordinate 3,408 of CAZOFK010000042.1, read as the reverse complement.
GGCGTCGCCTGTATGCATCTCCAGCTCCGTATTCCATAAAATCTATGTTTATAACACGTAGCCCCGTTTTCCTCTAGGCTTCCTGTTGTATAATTGCATGCCTTAGCCGCCGAGTGCTTTCCTACAAAATGATAGCCCTGTTTCTTCATCATTACTGCCAATTCTTCTGGCATGTTAGGTTTTTCTCCGCTCCCAATACTATCATTCATCTAACCTCCTCCATATTCACACATGCCGTATATATCCAATGTTGTCCTTTTACCCTTCTAAAATACTGCCATGCCTCTTTTCAAGTGCATGGGCGCACCACTCCACAGAAAAGAGGGAACAGCACAATAAAGGTATATAAACATGCAAAACAAATAAAAAAGCATAGATTAGGAGTACTCCGTGGCCCTTACCGAAAGACGGACGGCGTGCGATACACCCCGAAGAAGGGCAGCAACAGCAAAACGTGCAGAAGCTGGTATCTGATGTTATTATCCGCAAAAGCATAAGGATGTAATCATGCTAGAACTAAAATATATATCAAAGCATAATATTGTCATAGAGGACCAATCGACCAAGGATATCCTTAAAAAAGGCTTTTTCGGAAAGGAAGAGGAAGCACTCCTACACCTTGACATAGAAGAAGCGCTATACCTTATCGATGTGCGCAATGCGCGGTGCACATACAAAACCTCAACACTCTCATTCAACAGTCTTGCAGCAAATTTTTGGAACTCTAAAAAGTTTATAGCACGATACTTCACATACAAGGATTGGAGAGACCGTGGTCTTGTTATAAAGAGCCCTTCATCCAAATGCAGGGATCCGAACAAAACCCCGATAAAAGAGTATCCTGCCAACCAACAGCTGACACCTAACATCAAGGCACGTGGCGTATTCTTCAAAACAGACCTCACAACGATAATCGATGATAACGTCGCAGGCAGAGAGCTATACAGTAACTATTGGCTAGGTCAGTACGGTTCATACAAAGCAGCAGAGCGCGGCCAGCTCAACAAGCTTGATATATACGAGACGATTTTCCTTATAGAGAAGGGATGCCTTTCACTTACTAACGTAACAAAAAAAGAGGCCATGCACTACGCCGTTTCGATGAGAAGGGAGTTTCCAAAGCTATACGAGGTGTATAAAGACTGGAGAGAAAAGGGTTACATAATCAAGACAGGATTCAAGTTCGGAACGCATTTCAGGGTATACTTTCCCGGAGCAAGACCTATGCATAAGGACGATTCAGTATGGGTTCATTCAAGGCATGTAATCCATGTCTTCCCAAAAGAATCCCGCCTCCTCATATCAGAATGGGCCCGCGCTATAAGGGTATCGCATTCTGTAAAGAAAACATTCATCCTTGCAGTTCCAGGGAAGTCGAACAAGAAAAAGGTAGATATAGACTTCATTCTTTATCACAGACGGGGAGGTGAAGCAGAAAACCCCGAAAAGGAAGCTCCAAAATACGCCATGCTTTCCCTAAGCGAAGAAGAGTATTTAGGCGGCAGGGAGCTTGCAGGGGCTATAAAAGAGGCCAAGGAGAGGAAGCTAGAGCTTGTTATAGCCATAGCCGATAGGGAAACAGCCGTTACTTACTACAAGGTGAGGCAGATAAAGCTTCCCGGAAGCGATGCCGAATACTATGAAATAGACTGGATGCAGCCATGAGTCCACTAATCGGTGGGCTTCGAAAGAGATTTAAATCCCTCTGTATGTATATTAATAAGGGAAAAAGGCGATAAAATGAAGATATCAGAAATATACCGCATGGACATATATAGCGATTCAGGTCAATATCTGGGGGACGTGCAGGACGTCATTCTTGACCTTGAAAAGGGCGAGGTCAGCAGACTTCTCACTATACCTTGGAAGAACGCAAAAGGGGATGCCAACAGCGTGCTAAAGAGGAAAAGCGTACTCTATAAAAGCGTGAAGAATGTTGGCGATGTAGTCTTGGTTTCGACACCATCCAGCACGCGAGAGGAAAGCGCATCAAAAGAGGAGCTCAACGATCT
>CAZOFK010000042.1:0-1296 GCA_964579185.1 Microcaldota archaeon | reverse complement strand
GCATACGAATTCTTTACACTGCTAAGCGTAGTAGCAAATATCACATGGGCAAAACGCACTCCTGGCTTCAGCATCATTGAGCGCATACTGCTGTTAAAGACTTCAAGGGTGATTGTCCCTTCGAAGCCCACATCTATTATGGTGGGGGGGACGATTAGGCCGTGCCGTGCCCATGTGCTCCTGAGCTCTACAAAGCCTATGAGGTTGTCAGGCATCTTCACGTATTCAATAGTAGAGAGCAGAACCTGCGTGCGCGCCCCTATAATCAGCCTATCCTGGTTCTTCTCAACCACATACTCCATAGCTATATGTTCTGGATTCGAGGGGTCAAGAACAAAATCCGCATCTAGCTTCTCATTGTGCCTTGCAATATCCCCAGAAAGCCTAAGGTCTATCCCATTCTCCCTTATTATCTCCTTTTCAAAGGGCGTTATGACAAGCCTCTTGCCGTTTACCATGTTTTCCAAGTCGAAGTCAGACAGTATCATATTACCACTTCAGCTAGCATATTATCCACTGAGCATCCTGAGTCTATCCACTTCCGATATAATGGCCGAATTCACATTCGCAATGTTCTGGGTGCCATCCAACTTGATCCAGTTTTCAGACCCGTATTCATCCGCATAGAGCATCTCGTAAATGTTTCTTACCTTAACTAAATACTCAGAAGCACGTTCAAACCTGTCTATTCTACCCTTCTGCCTCGTCTTTCTCTCAGTAGAAACGCTAACAGGCACATCCAAGTAAAATATAACATCAGGCTCTGGAAACTTCACTAGCTCTATTATCCTTTTTGCCGCATCATAGTCGAAACTTCCGGCAACTTGGTAAGCGATATTCGAGATTAAATACCTATCTGTTATAACCACCATGCCTTCATTAAGGCTCTTCAGTATCTCTCTACGATTCTGTTCCTTGTCAATCAGATTGAGAAGAAACTGTTCCTCTACACCCATCTCTATATCGCCATCGAGGAACCCCTTCAGTATTTTGCCGTATCTAGAGCCATAATTAGGGTAGGAATAAACAGCAGAGCGCACACCCGCTTCGGAAAGGTACTTATGGAGCATCTCTGCCTGTGTTTTCTTCCCTGCACCATCAATCCCCTCTATGCATACAAAAACGCCTCTCACAGCATCCACCTCACAGTAATATGTTTTAATGGGAAAACATATATTATATTAAGCAAATAACCAAATAACATAGCCTTTTATAAACCGGCTCCTGTCGTCTAGTCCGGCCAAGGACGTGGGGCTTTCAACCCCGCAACCCGGGTTCAAATCCCGGCGGGAGCAA
>CAZOFK010000041.1:0-7287 GCA_964579185.1 Microcaldota archaeon | reverse complement strand
ACGTCCCAAGCGCGAAGAGGGCGCCGAGGACTATGGCTATGACGAGTATAGACCAGCTGTATGTCATTAGGTATTCCATCGCGCTCTGTACATGCTCTTCTGGTGGGCTCTTCCTACGCCTAGAATAACTTGGGTTGGTTACTCTTCTTTTTGCCATTTTACCATGTTCCGTTGATAGATATTGAAACATAAGAATTTAAAAAAGTATGTTTAAACGGCAAAGTTGGCTCTGTCCCAGAATACGATTGATGGATATCGTCAAACAGGAAACAGGCATTCTTGATCCCTGTTCAATAAGTTTTACATCACAGTTTGTTTGAAGGGCAATGTTTTTTACATCCGCTTATATGATGTGCATGCAAATGAAACCTTGAGCCTCTTCCTATGCCTAGGCTCTTCGCTGCGCCGCCTGCCATCTCTAGCACATATTTCGCAGGGGAAAGCGGCCTGTAGATCGGGCATTGCCGCAGTGAACTGCATGGCGCAGCATACTCTACTATGTGTATGACCCTGCTGTCACGGTCCAGCCATATTATGTCTATGCTGAACTTCATGTTGAGCATCCATATGCCCAACGCGGATTCATGCCTCAGTATAAAGAGCATGCCTGTATTCCTTTTGAGCGTTTCGCGGTACATGAGTCCTATTGACTGCTTTAGAAGAGTGTCAGCTATGTCTACCTTTATTTTCCTATTCCTATAGTTTATCATCGCTTTTTTGAATTTTGTATGGTTGTAGAGGAATCGGCCTATGCTCATTTCCATTAAAATCCCTATGGGCTCGAAACGGATTGGCTCTGCTCCCTCAGGAACTGCTGAAGGTAAAATCTGCTCCCTGTGCCTTTGCCTGTAAGGCCGCTGCCTTTCCATCCTACAAATGTATGCAACCCTACTATGGCGCCTGTTGTGGCACTTATTTCCCTGTTAACATAGACAACGCCTGCTTCTATCTTATCTAGGAAGGCCTTTATCTCGCGCTTATTGTTGCTGTATAGCCCTGCGGTAAGGCCGTAATCAGTCTCGTTTGCCTTTCCCAGAGCATCTTCGAAATCAGTATATGTGTCAATGACAAGGAAGGGCAGAAAGAGCTCCTCGTGGAAGAGCCTGTTAGAATGGTCAAGCTCAGCTATAACAGGCTCGGCGTATATGCCTGCGCTGCCATTATCGGTCACATTGCCTCCGTGTACAATGCGCCCTGAACGCCTCGCCTCTTCTATGCTCTCCCTATATTTGGCAAGCGCCTTCCGGCTTATAAGGGGCCCTATGTAATTTGACTTTATAAGCGGATTACCTATCTTAAAGGCCTTTGTCTTCTCAACAAGCATGCTGATGAATTCATCCTTTAGCGATGCGTGCACGTATACCCTGGAACAGGCGCTGCATTTCTGACCCGAGAAGCCGAATGCAGCACTTGCTATGCCGCTGGTTGCTATGTTTATGTCAGCGTGCTTTGAGACTACAACTGGATTCTTCCCGCCCATCTCTACAATGAAGGCCTTTGTCGAGTCTGCAGCGTAAACTTTTTTCAACATGCCCATACCCGTCGACCTCGAGCCCGTAAAGACTATGCCGCTTACGCCTTTATTGACAACGAGTTCGTCACCTATCTCAGAACCTGGCCCAGTCACGTAATTGAAGACGCCGGGGGGCAGGCCTGCTTCCTCGAAAATTTTATAGAGGTAGAGACCAGTGAGCATCGACATGTTGTCTGTTGAAGACGGCTTGAATACCACTGTGTTTCCAGTGATCATTGCGCCTGCGCTCATACCCATCGAGATTGAGACAGGGAAGTTAAAAGGTGCAATCACTCCGAAGACCCCATATGGCTTCATTGCTATTGTTACTCTCTCTCCGCTTCCAGGAGCACCCTGAAAGCCTGCAGATACCTTCGCCTTGCTCCCTTCAAGCTTGGACCTGATTATATAGCCCCTGTTCCTTTCAAGTTCATCTGAGTAGTAATTTAGGAAATCTACCGCTTCGTCGACTTCGCCTGTAGATTCGTAGCGCGTCTTTCCGTTCTCTATGCTTAATATAGCAGAAAGCAGGAACTTCCTTTCTGAGAGGAGTGATGCGGCTTTCCTGAATATCGAAAGCCTCTCCTTGTAGTCCGTTTCCTTCCACGACTTGAATGCCTCCTGTGCAGAGCTTATGGCCTGCCTTGCATCGTCTCTGCTCCCTTTTTGGAATCGCCCTATCAGAAAGCCGTCTATAGGTGAGCGTTCCTCTATCTCAGATGCAGCATAGACTTCCTTGCCGCCTATGTATATGGGAAAGCGCTTGCCCATGACCTCCTTTGCCTTCTTTACTGAGCTCTCGAAAAATTCATCGAATTCCTTCTCCTTATCTTCCTCTACAAAGCGCTTATAGGTATACTCATTCTTAAAAACGCGCATGCCACCACAACATTCGACGGGAGTTACTGGATACAGTTCAGTGCCTCCCTCTCTGTTTCACTTTCCACAGCAAAGATATAGGATAACAGACATATATACCTTGTTGCTGCATTTGCAAGCGGCGCGTGATTTGAAAGCGGAAAAAAGCTTTCTATGCAACATATAAATAGATGGCTGTTTATAGGATAACAAAATAACGTTGCAGTGTACTTTGGTTAGAGTGCATTCTGCGTTTTAGGCGTTGGGCTATGCCAAGGGTTCTTCATAGATATGAGGGCGCTGTGCTTAAGGCGCTTGCTGACAAAGGCAGCTACAGCTTAGATGCGCTGCTCGGGAAGACAGGCCTGGGAAGGGATGCTGTGATGTGGGCGCTTGAGAGCCTTGCGCAGGACCTGCTCGTGAAGCTCAGCAGATTAGCAGAGAAGAGCGTCACGCTTACCGAGGAAGGCAGGCTCTATGCAAGATCCGGGCTTCCTGAGGAAAGGCTTGTGAGGGAGGCGCAGTCGAAGGCCTTGAATGTGTCTGACTTTAAAGGGGAAGAGGAGCGCATAGGCCTGCAGTGGGCTAAGAAGAAAGGTTATATAACAATAAGCAATGGTGTGGTAAAAGTAACGCAGGAAGGTACAGAGCTGCATGCCAGGCATACTGATGAGGGCGTGCTGCTCCACGTTCTTGTAGAAGGCACTGAGTATTCAGGGCTAAGTGCAGAACAGCTTGTATTACTCCCTGAATTGGAGAGGCGCGGCCTTCTGCAAATATCTGAAAAGAAAGGCATCGATGAAATATCAATAACTGAGAAAGGCATAAGGGCGCTTGAAGGCAACGAAAAAGAAGGCATTGAAGCGCTCGACAAATCTATCATAGCAGGCAGGACATGGCGGGAGAGGGGCTTCAAAGAGTACAATGTGAACGTTGCGGTGGAGGGCGAACCCATTGCCGTGAGGCATCCTCTTAGAAGCATCATAAACGAGATACGAAGGGCTTATGTGGGACTGGGCTTCAGCGAGATAAGCGGGCCTATTGTAGAGCCTTCGTTCTGGGTCTTTGATTCTCTATTTATGCCTCAGGACCATCCTGCGCGCGATATACAGGATACATTTTATCTGAAGGAGCCGGGCAGGATAAAAATAACAGGGAATGCTGAAGTGGAGAGGATGAAGAAGGTGCATATTGAGAGCTGGAAAAGCGGATGGAGCCGCGAGGTGGCGGAACAGGCGGTGCTCAGGACGCAGACGACAAATGTCACAATACGGTATGTGAAGGAAGTGATACGCGGAATGCTGAAGGGCAGCATCGCATATAGGCTTCCGCTGAAGCACTTTACTATAGGCAGGGTATTCAGGAATGAAAATATAGATTATAAGCACCTTACTGATTTCTATCAGACTGATGGAGTTGCTATAGGCAAGGAGCTCACTCTTGCTAACCTCTTTGACATACTTATAAGTCTGTATGGGAGCCTTGGAATGGATGTAAGGTTCAAGCCTTCCTACTTCCCCTTCGTGGAGCCGGGGCTTGAGGTCTATGCAAAGGCGCCTAAGAGCGAGACTTGGATAGAGATGGGCGGTGCTGGCCTAATAAGAAGTGAGATTACAGGCATTTCAAGGAAGAGCATAACGGTGCTCGCGTGGGGTCTAGGAATAGAGCGCATGCTCCTGCTCAGGAAGAGGGGCATAAGCAGTATAGCTGAGCTTTACAACAACAGCATAGGCTGGCTACGCAGGCAGGAGGTGGTCTGATGCCTACAATAACGCTTGATACTGCCTACCTTAAGAAGCAGATACGGTATAGCATAGACAATAAGAAGCTCAAGGATATGATATTCAAGCTAGGTATGGAGGTGGAGAGCATCAGCGAGGAAGAGATGCAGCTTGAAGTGACACCTAACAGACCAGACCTCTTTGGCGCTGCAGGCATGGCAAGGGCTGTCAGGAACTTTATGCACAAGAATACAAAATTTGAATATGCGGCACTTGAAGGTGCAGAGAGACTCGAGATAAGGGTAGGACGTAAGGTGCGCAGAATAAGGCCTTATATAGCAGGCCTTATTGCAAGAGACCTTGAACTTGACGATGCTGCAGTGACAGATGTTATGAATTTCTCTGAGAAGTTCTGCGCCACGTATGGGAGGGAGAGGCGCAAGATAGCGCTGGGCATGCATAACCTTGATGCCATAAAGCCTCCGCTTGAGTATGACGCTTACAAGGATGAGGCGTTTCTACCTCTGGGCTACAGCAAAGAAGAGAGCTTCAGCGAGATTCTTACCAAGAGTGAGAAGGGAAAGCGCTACGGCATAGAGGACTCGGGGCTCTATCCTGTACTCAGGGATACTGAGGGCGTGATTGCGCTTATACCGGTGCTTAACTCAGAGCGCACAAGGGTAGGGGCTGAGACAAAGAACCTCTTTGTGGATATAACTGGCACTGCAGACTACCTTGTCGGGAAGAGTGCTGACATGCTTGCCGCGATGTTTATAGATATGGGAGCCGAGATAGAGCGCGTGAAGGTAAGGTATAAAAGCAATGAGAGCCTGCTGCCCCTTATGCGTAGGGAGTATATGAGGCTTAAGCTCTCAAGGATAGAGCGCGAGATCGGGGTTCAGATAGGATACAACAGTGTGATATCACTTGCGAACAAGATGGGCTATGAGGCTGCCCTGGTAGGCAGAAGCATACGCTTCACTCTGCCTGTCTACAGGCTTGACATAATAAACGAGCAGGATATAATAGAGGACATAGCCATAGCGTACGGCTACGACTACATAGCTCCGCTCTCAGTATTTGCGGCGCAGCAGGGGATTCTTGAATCAGGCACGCTGCTTCTTGAGAAGGTCTCTGAACTCATGATAGGAGCAGGCTTCAGCGAGATGATGAACACGTATCTTACAAGCGAGAGGGAGAACTTCGAGGAGATGCGGATAAAACCCCACGCTGCATATATAAAGCTGAAGAGCCCCAAGGCGCAGTCCATAACCATGGCAAGAACATGGCTCCTTCCCTCGCTGCTGAAGAACGCATCGCTCTCTGTGCATGAGAAGAGCCCGCAGAGATTCTTCGAGAACGACATGGTTTTCACTCTCAACAAAAATGCAAATGAGGAGTATCATCTGGCTGCGCTGAGTATAGATCCGAAGGCGAATTTCAACCAGGCGAAGGCGCTTGCCGAAGCCCTTGCATACGCTTTAGGCATAAGATATTCAATAGAGCGCGAGGAGCACAAGAGCTTTATACCTGGAAGATGTGCCAGAATGTTGGTGGGCAGCAAGAGGATAGGCTTCTTTGGGGAGGTCCATCCCGATGTCTTGTATAATTTCAGGGTGGAAGAGCCGGGAATAGCTCTTGAGATAAATCTCTCTGGTATTTTCTCGATAAGAGAGCGCATGCATGGCGGCGCTCCTAAATAAAGGCTTATTATGCCTGGATGGCGCTGGGTTTGCGCAGAGCGCTAGAACCTGCTTTTATAATACCAGAGAATTGTCTCGACATCATCGCTTAAGAGGCCGTAGTGCTGCTCAATCCTTGAGAGGATCTCGGGCTTACTGCCATGCTTCAACGATCTCTCTATCATTAGCCTGAGATATGGAAGGTAGTTGTTCGCTATCTCCTTCCTGCTGCAGTGCATGATGGCAGAGAGCCTTGCTGCTATGCTGTTGACAGAGAGCCTCTCCTTCTTCGTCGCACTCAGCTGCCTTATGTGCGCGGGAAAGGAGTACTGTTTGAGCCTGCTTACCGCGCCGCCTCCGGAGAGCGAGACACCTGAAGAGAGCAGTACGCTGGCATATCTTAGATATCCGTAGTAGTTTGTCCTTGTTGCCTTTTCGTAAAACCTGCTTGCGCGAGAAAGGTTCTCATATGCGCCGTACCTTGCAACGCTTGCATTATATCTTTTTGGTATGTTCTCGGAAAGCCAGGCCATGAGCATGCCCAGCTCCACATTGCTGCGCATCACTGCGTTCTTCGCTATCTCGAAGTTTGAAGAGCCGAAGATCTTATCAAGAACCCCGAATATTTCCATCTTTGTGTCCCTTATGCCGAGGTTCTCCATGAGCTCCGGAGATGCGCCAAGCATGGCCTCAAGGTCGTTTATCGCTGCCCTTACATCGCCGTTGCACCTCCTTGCTATGTTTTTTAGCATCTCATCGGCTAGCCTTCCGCCCTCATTGCGCGAGATGGTTTTGAGCAGTAGGTATACCTGCTCGTCAGGGATGCGCTTGAATTCTATCTTCTCGACACTGTTCCTGAGGAAGCCTATCTTCTGGTCCCAGTAGTCGTTTGCTGTGAAGATTATAGGCTGCATGGATTTTGATATGACATCTAGTATTACACCCTCGGCGCCGTTATCAAACTTCCTTGAGAGCTCGTCTATCTCATCGAGCAGTATGAGTATTGTCCTGCTGAAGAGCCCGCGGCTTCTGCTTGCCGGAAGCAGCACCTTCTTGAGCCTTTCCACGTTTCTGTAATCGCTTGCGTTAAGCTCGAGAAGCTCGAAGCTGTGGCTGTATGCGAGCGCATGCACTGCTGCAGTCTTTCCGGTGCCGCTTGGGCCGTATAGCATCAGGGGCTTTGTGACCTTCCTTGACTGCACCTCCAAGCCGAAAGCAGCAATCCTTTCAGCTGCATTCCTGTTGCCTATTATAGAATTCAGTGTGTTAGGCGCATACTTCTCAGACAACATACTCTCATCCTGGTAGATATGTTATTGACTTGTATCTCTTCCTTGACTTGAGGCGTGGGAAGCCTGCCTGCCTGGTTTTTTCCTTTATTCTCCTGAAGAAGTTCTGGTACGCCTTTTGGACTCTTATGAATATATCCTGTCGGGATTGAGAATAGATTTTTAGGAAGTCTTTGTTTTCGATTATCGCCTCTTTCATGTATCGGTTGAAGGTAGACTTATTG
>CAZOFK010000040.1:0-7500 GCA_964579185.1 Microcaldota archaeon | reverse complement strand
GAATTTCAGCTTTGTGTGTAGTTTTAGTACATCTCTCTCAGCATATCACTATGCGAATGATGTATACAATCTCGGACGCGTACAATGCGGCAGGAATTATACTGTATACGGGGGCTCATACGAAGTCCTCTATGCAAAGTCTCAGTCGGTGACAGCCACAACATCCTCTACTACATCTTCTACTTCTTCTACCTCAACTTCGACTGCATCAACCACTTCAACAATGCCTCCGACTACTACAATTCATCAGGAAGAGAGTGTTTCTGTAAATGTCTCGGCCTCTGCGCCTGCTACTGTTCCTTTCGAAAACGGAAGCATCTTGTTTTACATATACACAAACACACTTGCTGAAAACAGTGTGAACCTGACCATTATAAACACCACGTCCACTGCGACCTCACCTGAAAATTATACGAAGCTCTCTGCCTTCTATCTTAATGCCTCTTCTGAAGCGAACATAAGCATAAACGTCACAATTGATTACGCATGCAACTTAAATTCGACGCGTGTGAATCCTTTCTACCTGCGCGATAATATCTGGCAGAAGGTCCCTGAAGCAAAAACGCAGAGCGTATGCAAGATAACATTCCCTGTGCCGAACGGGTATGAGGCAGGCATATTCTACTATATACCGCTGGCCGCCCCGATAAGCATAGCAGTGCATCCATCTTCTACACCCATTCCTGCCTATGCCATATACGCGCTCCTGATTTTCATACTCGCAATACTATTGCTGGTCTATTATATGCTTAAGAAGAAGGCGCATGGCAAGCGGTAGGCTCTCTATCATGTCAAGAGGCATTGAAATCATCATGCGCTTCGCTATGCACACTTAAATATCTTTTTATCTCATTGATAGTGGGCGTGCGCATGCTTTTCTCAGATATCGCAAGATACTATGAAAAGATAGAAAGCATATCATCCAGGCTTGGTATGATAGATGTGCTTACCGAAATGCTCGGGCGCGCAGCCAGGAAGGAGATGCGTTACATCATATACATGACCCAGGGCGTGCTCTCTCCTCCGTTCGAGTCTGTAAGGATAGGCATGGCCGAAAAGCTTGCTGAATCATCAATATCGATGGCCACAGGCTTCTCTGCAGCAGAGACAGAGGCTCATTTCAGGAAGAGCGGCGACCTGGGAAGCACAGCAGAGGAGCTCGTTAGAAAGACAAAGCTCAGGAAGCTAGGCAGCAGCAGGCTAAGCGTGCTCGAAGCGTTCCGGCTCATGTCAAAGATAGCCACAACCTCGGGCGAGGGAAGCAAGGACTTAAAGATAAAGACACTCGCAGGCGCTCTCGCAGCGTCTGAACCACTCGAGGCGCGCTACCTTGTGAGGTTTGCGCTCGGCACCCTGAGGCTGGGTGTTGGTGACGCCACTATACTCGAGGCACTCTCTAAGATGTCTACGGGCAGCCGTGACGCGAAGGAGAAGCTTGAAGCTGCATACAACATCTGCGGCGACCTCGGCAAGGTCGCAGAGGCACTCGCCGAGTCAGGCATTCAAGGAATAGAGCACTTTAAGGTTGAGCTCTTCAGTCCAATACGTCCGGCTCTCGCAGAGCGCATGAATACGGCAGAGGAGATACTAAAGAAGATGAACGGCATATGTTCTGTAGAGAGCAAGTACGATGGCCTGAGGGCGCAGGTCCACCTAGACAGGAAGGCAGGACGGGTTGAGATCTTCTCAAGGAACCTCGAGAGGCTTACTGAGATGTTTCCAGAGATAGCAAGAGCAGCGCTCTCGGAGGTGGATGCACACGGAGCCATACTCGAGGGAGAGGCAATAGCCTATGATGAAGTCTCAGGCGAATTTTATCCCTTCCAGGAAACAATACAGAGGAAAAGAAAGCACATGGTGGAGGAGAAGAGCGCAGAGATGCCTCTTAAGCTCTTCAGCTTTGACCTGATGTATCTAAATGGAGAAAGCTACCTTGACAAGCCTTACTCTGAAAGGCGCAAGATGCTTGCATCTATAATAAAGGGCTCAAAAGGGCACACTATCATGCTGGCAGAGGGGTTTGTCACGTCCTCGGCGAAGGAGCTTGAGCTCTACTTCGACAAAAGCATAGAGAATGGCCTCGAGGGTATAATGGCGAAGGACCTCGCCTCCAGTTATATAGCTGGCGCAAGGAAATTCAGCTGGATAAAGATGAAGCGCAGCTACAAGAGCGAGCTCTCCGACACCATAGATGTGGTCGTGGTGGGCTATTACCTCGGCAAGGGGTCGCGCGCAGAGTTCAGGTTCGGCGGAGTCCTCGCAGCAGTATACAACAGTGAAAAAGACGTCTTCGAGACCGTGACAAAGATAGGCACCGGATTTACAGAAGACCAGATGGGGTTTTTCAGGAAGCAACTCGAAAAGACGAGGGTGAGAGCGAAGCCTCCGAGAACCGACTCAAGAGTAATCCCTGATTTCTGGGTCGAGCCAAGGTATGTTATAACAGTAAAGGCCGACGAGATAACGAGGTCGCCGACGCATACATGCGGCGTATCCGAAGGAAATGCAGGATACGCGCTGAGGTTCCCAAGGATAATCAGCGAAGGCTTTAGGAGCGACAAAAGCCCAGAGGACGCAACAACGACACGTGAGATCATAGAGATGTTCCGCATGCAGAGGAAGACAAAGGTAGCGGGCTGAATATAAGCAAAGCCAGGCAAAGGATAAAGACAGCGCGCGATGCCGCGATCCGATGGCATCTGAGATCCCTATGGAAGGTAATATCATAATCCATAGCAATAATCCATGGCCAAAATCTTATTGGATGCAACTGCAAGGTCTTATATTCCTATATAATTCTTATATTACTGTATTATTATTATATTCTAATACTTATATTTTATTCAGGTAATAGGCGTTCCACTATTTAGAACCATGCAAAAACTATTTAAATATATCTATAACGTAATAAGAATACAGGCGATCACATGGTAGATTTTACAAGCGATGTGTTAGGTAAGGGTGTTGGCGGAGGGAATGCTGATAACAACAGCTTCACACCGCAGATAAAGATTGTAACCATAGGGGTGGGCGGCGGTGGAAACAACACAGTAAACAGGCTTACCAAGGTAGGCGTGAAAGGCACAGAACTTGTAGCAGTAAATACCGATGTCCAGCATTTCAAGATGCTTGATGAGCGGATCAAAAAAATTCTAGTGGGAAGGAGCATAACGCGCGGCCTGGGCGCAGGAGGCGACCCGGAGATAGGAGCCAAAGCCGCTGAAGTAGACAGGCAGAGCCTCGAAGAGGTTCTGTACGGGGCGCAGCTCGTCTTCCTGTGCGCAGGCATGGGAGGAGGCACAGGCACAGGTGCCATCCCTGTCGTTGCGCAGATAGCCAAGGAGCAGGGTGCCATAGTGGTATCAATGGTCACATATCCTTTCGACCTTGAGCGCGTCAGGAAAGTAAAGGCCGAAGAAGGTATACAAAGGCTGAGGAAATACAGCGACAGCGTCATAATACTAGACAACAACAGGCTCGTTAAATTGGTCCCTAACCTGCCTATGAACGAGGCATTCGCTGTTGCTGACGACATACTTGCAAAGGCCATAGGCGGCCTTGTCTGGACAATAACGCAGCCAAGCCTTATCAACATAGACTTTGCCGATGTGAGGTCAATCATGGGCAGCGGGGATGTAGGCTTCATATCAGTAGGCACGGGCAAGGGCACGGACAAGGTGACATCAGCTGCCGAGGCTGTTGTGAAGAACAAGCTTCTTGACGTCGATTTCGAAAACGCAAAGGGAGCCCTTATACACATCTCAGGTGCCTCGGATCTAACGCTTGGCGATGCCATAAAAGCCGGAGAGGTCATAACAGAGCGCATGGACCCCAAGGCCAACGTCAAGTGGGGCGCAAGGATCATACCCGGCTACGAGGGCCAGCTTGAGATCGTTGCCATAGTGACAGGTGTGAGCGGCTCGAGCATACTGGGCAAGTTCGAGGAGAGAAAGCGCGAGGCCGTACACAACGACATAGAGCTGATATAAATGGCAAACGAATTCGATTATGAGGCCTTCTCACCTAAAATAGCAGTCGTAGGGGTGGGAGGACAAGGCAGCAACCTCGTGAACAGGCTATATAATAACAGCATAAGGAGCGCAGACACGATAGCAATGAACACAGACGTCTCGCACCTTAACATGATAAAGAGCCACAAGAAGCTCCTCATAGGCAAGGACATAACGCGCGGCCTGGGCGCAGGAGGCTTTCCAGAGGTGGCTGCAAAGTGCGCAGAGGTCAGCAAGACAGAGATAGAGGAGGCGCTGCAGGGCTACGACCTTGTCTTTATCTCAGCAGGCATGGGAGGAGGCACAGGCACAGGGGCAAGCCCGACCATAGCACAGATAGCAAGGGAGTCTGGAGCCACTGTCATAGCCGCTGTAACATACCCGTTCGCCCTGGAAAGGAGCAGGAAGCTCAAGGCCGAGTGGGGCATAGAGCAGCTGAGCAAGCAGGCAGACTCTGTAATCATAATAGAGAACGACAGATTGCTCTCATACGTGCCTAACCTGCCGATAGAGCGCGCCTTCGAGCTTGTAGATAACATAACTGGAAATGCGGTGAAGGGCATAGCAGATACCATAATGCTGCCCAGCCTTATAAACCTTGATTTCGCTGACCTGAGGAATGTCGTAAGGAATACAGGCACTGCAGTCATAAGCATAGGCACCGGATACGGACCTGACAGGGTGGAGCAGGCAATAAAATCGACAAGGAGCCATCCGCTGCTAACTGTGGATTACGATAACGCAAAGGGAGCCCTCATACATGTCGTAGGGGGAAGCAATCTTACAATAAGCGACGCCACAAAGATAGGCAACGGTGTCACAGAAGGCCTGGCTCCTGATGCTAATGTTATATTCGGGGCAAGGATGCTTCCAGAGCTTAACGACCAGCTCAAGGTCATGTCAGTAGTGACAGGCGTAAAGGCAAAGTTCGGTGAGTTCAGACGTCGGATCGAAGTAGTGCCACCGCTCAGACTTGAGGGCAGCGAAAGGCTCTTTTGAATAGGCGCGGCAAGGCAAGCGCAGGCCAGAGCCGATTCAATGCTCTATCTTATCTCATGCAGCACCGCCTTTAGGAAGAGCGCTCTTGATGAACTTCGTAAACTGAGCGATTGCAGTATACTCGCCGCCTATCCTGGTATGCTTCTCATAGAGGCAGGGACCTCGTTTAAAAAGGCATTCGATGCCGGCAAGCCTATCTTCTCATACTCAATACTGCCAATAACACACAGCCTTATCCTTGGAGAAGACTACCTCACTGAGCTCGTAAATGCAGTCTTGTCAATGCGCCTGCCGCGCCTGCCGCTTAAGATAGAGTGCATGCTCATAGGCTCAGGGAAGCCCCACTCAGCAAAAGAGATAGAGGTAAGTATCGGTACTGCATTGGAAGAGAAAGGAATAGAGGTTGATCTCTCCTCACCGAAGGTGCTTGTGCTGCTTCTTATAATAGGTAGGAGTGCGTATCTGGGCTACAAGAAAGCTGCACTCGGGCAGCTTCCTCTCGACTTTAACAGGGCCTACTCGTCAGAAGGCAGGCCGATAAGCCGCGCCGAACGGAAGATACGCGAGGCCTTCATTATCTTCGGCATCCCAAAGGGGAAGGGAGGCATAGCCATAGATCTGGGAGCAGCCCCAGGAGGCTGGAGCTCATTTCTAGCAGGCAACGGCTACAAGGTGATAGCCGTAGACAACGCAGAGCTCAACGCCTCTGCCCTATCAGAGCGAGCCCTGCGCTGCCGCACACTCAGCAGGGCAGCAGCAGAGAGCGAAAGCGATATCTTTAAGTCAGCAGCAGGACTCGACATACTGCATATAAAGGCAAATGCAGCAGAGCTAAGGCTGAGAGGCAAGGGAAGCGTATCTTTCGTCGCCAATGACATGAATATGCAGCCAAGGGCATCGGCGCGCATATGCCTCTCCTATGCGCCTCTCTTCTCGCGAAACGCTCTCCTTCTCATGAGCATAAAATGCGTGACAAAAAACGCAGAGAAGCATCTCTCTGATGCAAGGAGCGCGCTCGAAGGAAGGTTTGAGATAAAAGGCATAAAGGCCCTGCCAAGCAACAGGCAGGAGCTCACGCTGTATGCCGAATATACAAAAGCAGATGTTAGCGCTACGCGCTGACAATCTCGGCCTTCATGAGTGATCTGCCCACAACGCTGCCGATGCGCATCTCTCTGCGCAATTCAGTTATTTTAGAGCATGCCGCCTGCGTTTTAGGATGCTTTGAATTTATAGAGCAGACGTCCTTGTAAGGCAGTATAGAGTATCTGTATGTGTCTATCTCCATTGCCTTCTTTATTATCTCTTCCTTATCGAAGCCAGCAAGAGGGCGTATAACAGGCATCTTCATGCCGTAACCTTCAGCAAGAAGGTTAGGCGCTGTCTGCGATGCTACCTGCCCTACGCTCTCTCCTGTGAAGATAAGGCTTGCGCCTTCTTTCACAGCTATCCTCTCTGCCAGGGAGAGCATGAACGACTTAAGCAGTATCAGCTGGTATCTGTTGCTGCCTGCAGAGGAAGCCTCGAATATGTATGATGGCACATAGTATACCTTATAGTGCCTTGAATGCCTTGATAAGACATTTAGGATATCCCTTATTTTCCTACCCTCATCGCCTGCCGCTTTCATGTCGCTGTATGCATGCAGATGCACATATATGGGGGAGATGCCCCTCTTCATAGCATACCATGCCGCAAGAGGCGAGTCTATGCCCCCTGAAAGCAGTATCACGCCTTTTCCGCTCGTCCCTACGGGAAGGCCGCCGCTGCCCTTTTTCCTCCCTGTATATACGAATGCATTCTCATACGCAAGGTTCACATACATGCTTGAGGCGAATGCCTTTAGGGAAAGCTGTATGCCTGCCTTCTCGGCCACACCGCAGAGGCTGCGCGTTATGTCTGCTGAAGTAAAAGCGCTTCTCTTGTCTGAGCGATGAGCCTCTATGCGCAGCGGACCCTCCATTTCCAACATGGCATTTTTAGCCACCTTGCGTATGGATCGCAGCGTAGGCTTCGCAGCGTATGCTATGCCATAATTGCTTATCCCGAAGACATGCCTGAGTGATTCTGTAATATTCGAAATATCAGACTGCAGCGGTCTGAGCACAAACCTGTCGCGGCAGTAAAAGAGCTCCGCAGCGCCCCCTACACTTTCGAGTATGTTCCTGCGCAGCCTGCTTATGTACGTGTGCCTGTTCCTGCCCTTAAGCCAGAGCTCCCCGAAATGGACAAGCAGCAACCGCTCCCCTTCTCTGAATTCCATGCGTTACACCCGCCGCAACAGCATGCCTGAAAAAGGGCCTTATGCCACATGCACAGGCAAGAAAAATTAACCCTTTTTCCTCATCTCCTTCTTGTTTGGCTTTCTGTTGTGTATGGCATTGAGCCTGTAGCAGCGTTTTGTGCAGTAATACCTTATGGCACCCCCTTTTCTAACATACGCAAAGCCCGTGCCGCGCTCTATCTCGTCAGAGCAATATGAACACTTCAT
>CAZOFK010000039.1:0-7501 GCA_964579185.1 Microcaldota archaeon | reverse complement strand
TCTGTTATTGCGCCTGCGAGAAGCGCGCTGTCTACTGTTATTGTGGTGGATACTGAGTTGAATGTTGTTTGTGTGTTGTCTGTGATTATGACATTGACCTGCAGAGGGGAGTTGTACGTGTCTGCGCTTGTTGCATTGTACACCATAACATTGAATGCCGAGGTATTAGTGTAGAGCATGCTGCTGAGCATGCTTCCTGCTGCATTGAAGAGCGTCCAGTTGTAGGTGTAGGGTGCTGCCCTCTCTCTTATCCTGGCAGTGCAGGCTATTTCTGTGCCAGGGTTCGCTACTGCAGGCTGGCATGAGAGCGAGACCTGTTGCAGGGGTTTTGCCATCATAAGCCAGTATGGCTGAAAGAAGCTGTATAGCAGCTGGAATGCTGGCTTCCTCATACTTGCTTCCATGTGCTTCTTTGCTGATGCATTCGCATGGATTGTCTGTAGAGAAGTTGCTCCCGAGGCATTTATTGCTGCATTAGTTGCATTAGGCGTGCTATATGCAACAATGCGGAAATGTGCAAACACGCCAATGCTTAACTGCAGATAGGCATAGCCTATGAGAGGGAGTAGCGCATAGAAGAGCAAAGCTAGGCTCGGCCTGAACCTGCCTGCACCTTTTGGGATTATCTCGCCAAGAAGTGCGGCTACGTCGGCGCCTAAGGCCCTGCGCCGGCCATATTGCGCGTTTGTACGCATCACGCAACCTTCTCTTTTTACTCTCGTTCATATACGATGCCAACGTTTAAAATACTTCTCTGTTTTGCCGAGCGCATGTGGGCATGTTTTTACCGCTTCTTCTGGCCTCTCTTATGCCATCTGGCTCTGCACTGCGCTTTGCCGTGTGCAGCAATGTGCATGGCAAAAGGCCTGCTTTTGTTCATGCTTATGCCTCTGGATGCAGCTTCATGCCCTTCCTCTGTCAGATACCTTCTTATTGCTTCTTGTGCAGATATATGTAGTTAGATTTGGCATATGCATATACCGTTGCCATGCGTAAGGCTTCTGCGCGGATTGCTTATCGGATGTGGCTTGTTGGTGTTTTGTTGGAGGTAAAGGTTCTAGGAGCTGGCGCCGAAGTAGGAAGGTCAGGCATACTCATAAAGGCGGAGAGGAACATACTGCTCGATTATGGCATTAAGATAGACGGGAAGACAGAGTATCCCCTCCCTCCGGGAAGGGTAGACGCGTTTGTGCTCAGCCATGCGCACCTTGACCACAGCGGCTTTGCGCCTGCCCTTTACCACGACTCGATGCCGAGCTCTTTCGGCACTGAGCCTACGCTCAGGCTTGCCGAGCTGCTCATAGAAGACTCTATAAAGATAAACAAGCTCAAGAAGGCAAGGCAGCGCTTCACCAAGAATGAGCTTAAGAGGTTTGTGCAGAGTTATTCGCCATGCGCATACCACTCTCCCATAGAGTCTAACGGCTACAGCATTACACTGTATGATGCTGGGCACATTGCAGGCAGCGCTATAACGCTTGTCGAGCATATCAAGAGCGGCAAGAGGATAGCATATACTGGGGATTTCAAGCTCTCAGCACAGGAGCTGCACCTCGGTGCGGAGAAGGTAGAGGCAGACGTGCTCATAACAGAGTCAACATATGCTACAAGGGAGCATCCGGACAGGGAGGCGCTTGTGCGCCTCTTTGTGGATACCATAAAGGAGATAGTGGATAACAACGGGACTGCGCTCATACCCGCATTCGCAGTTGGCAGGTCGCAGGAGATCCTTGCCATACTTTACAAGAACAGGCTGGCGGATAAGACATACATAGACGGCATGTCAAGAAAGGCAACAGGGATAGTGCTCAGGTATCCTGAATTCTCAAATGAGATAGTGAGCCTTGAAGGCGCAGTGCGCGAGTCGACAACCGTAAAGAATCCTTACGAGAAGCAGAGGGCTTTGGAAGGAGGAAGCGTGGTCGTCACAACCGCAGGAATGCTCAACGGCGGGCCTGTGCTGGATTACATCACAAGGCTGAACAGAAAGTCGATGATCCTCCTTACAGGCTATCAGGCCGAGGAGACGAACGGCAGGCGCCTTCTTGACAATAAGCCCATAATAATTGACAAAAGGAATTATTTTGTGAGGACCCCATTTGCATTCTATGACCTTTCTGCCCATGCTGGCCAGGATGATCTCTACAGGTACATAAAGATGGTTAATCCGCAGAGTGTCATATGCGTGCACGGCGATGCTGAAAGCACCTCTTCGCTCAAAGAGCAGCTTGAGCTTGAGGGATTCGAGGCGCATGCTCCGAAGATGGGCGAGAGCGTGGATATAAAATGATCTCTGGAATGAGGTGCAGTGCTCTTTCAGTATGTCTGTATGTTATGTCTCGGGGTTCTGGGATGCAACATTTAGTGCGGCTTTGGCTGCAGCACGCGCAATCAGGCATAAGCACGTTACGCTGATGTCTCAGGAGCGGGAGTACTCCTCAAGGAGCATGATGTAAAATCTTGATGTCTGCGCTAGGCTCCTGGCGGAGACCCACTCGTTCGCTGAGTGCTCGTTGCCGCCTTTCGGCCCTATGACCAATACAGGTATGTGCAGCTCGTTGGCGAGTATGTTGTCATCCGCAACTGAACTTCCGTAGTTTATGAAGGCGCTGCCGAAATTCCTTTCCATGAGGCTTATGACATGCCTCACATGCCCATCAGACATATTGTTTGCGTAAGGCTCTATGTAAGGTGTCTCCCTTTTCCTTATAGAGGCTTTTGCCTCTGTCCTTTTGTCGAGTATGCCCTTCCTGCGCAGCGCGCCTATGAGCTCTTCTGCCCTTTCCTTTGCATCGAGGGAGGTGCTTGGCGGCACAAGATGAACATCGAGGCTCAGCTTCGCAGTATCAGGGAGGGAGAGGCTTGTTGCAGCCGACTCTATCCTGTTTACAAATACGTTCTCTGCACCCATCTGCGCATGCTTCCTGAGCCTGAAGCCCTTTACGCCTGATACAATCTTTGCAGCCTCGTCTATAGCATTGACTCCCATTGAAGAATAGGCACCATGCGAAGAGACGCCTTTCACTCTTATGTCTATAACAACCCTGCCGCGCCTCCCTACAGTTATGACGTTGTGCTCCTCTGCGCTGGCCTTTGAGAGGCCTGGCTCCCCTGAGAGGGCATATGTTACACCTCTGAACCATGCCCTCCTTTTCACTGCTGCCCATGCGCCTGCTGATACGTTCTCTTCATCTGGGCAGAGCAGGAGTTTTACGCGTGCACTTTGCACACTCTCGAGTGCATGCAGCATTGATGCGATGCCGCCTTTCATATCGCAGCTGCCGAGGCCGTAGAGCCTGCCGCTCTTTCTTACGAGCTTCAGCGGATCGCTTTTCCATGCGCCGTACTGCGGCACAGTGTCGGTATGCCCGTAAAGAAGGAGCTCTTTGCCTCCGCTGCCCCGCTCTGCGAAGATATTGAAGCGGTTTTTTCCAAGGTACATCCGCGATGTCCTGAAGCCTATCCCCTTTAGGCGCTTCTCCAGGTAGGTTCCCAGCCTGGCCTCATTCGGAAAGACTGAATTTATGCCAACTAGGCTTTTTAGTATTCTCTCTACTGACACATTCCCGCCTTTTGCACTCTTATGAATATATCCTGTCGGGATTGAGAATAGATTTTTAGGAAGCCTTTGTTTTCCATTATCGCCTCTTCGGTGTATCGGTTGAAAGCAGACTTATTGACCTTTGATTTCCTGTTTTTTTCATACGCCTTTTTTGCTCTTTCCAGTATCGCATTATAGAGTTTTTGCGAGAGAATCGGACACTCATCTATCCGATGGCGTTTGGAATCAGGGTAGAGCCTGAATTTATATGCTCTTGCGGAATTCATATCGGTTATATCGTCATTCATATTTATATACCTTGCATACTGCGGCGGGCTTATGCCCTCATAAATGGTGTAGGTTTTACGCCACAGAGATAAAGCAATGCCTCTCATTTCCTCAATATGTTTATAAGGTGCGAATGCGCTGCTGCGGGCACATGCATGACTGCAAGGCTTGTGAGCTTTCCTTCTATCTCTACATGGTTTTCCAATATGCCTGAATAGATCCTGCCCTGTGCTGCACATGAGTGTATAACAGTGGAGTGTGCCAGCGTAGATTCTGAGAAGAGGAGATAGTTGTCAGGCGATGGCATATGCGCCATGAGAAACGTTGTCATTGCAAGATGCAGGTTGTTGCCCACATGTCCCTTTGCCACGGCCGTCTCTGTAATCTCTGCAAGCCTTATCCTTCTTCCGTTTACCCTTATTTCGCTCCGCTCTATCATGCTTATGCCTGCCACCTCTACAGCGCCGCGCACTGTATTATATGCGGCTACGGCAATCTTGTTAGTGTGTTTTCCTACGATACTGAGTGCTTCTTCACTGGAGTAACCGTATTTGCTGCCTAATAACCTTACGATCCCGGTCATATGATGCAGGGGCACGTCGTCGCCGTTGAAGATATGTATGCTGTATCTCTTTTCTGCTGTGCCGTCTATGCGTAAACAGAGCTCTTCTGCAGATATCTTTTGGGCATAGCTCTGTTTTATCTGGGTTATGTATGCAGAACGCTCTTCGGCGCTCTGCCTTCTCGCTTCCTTGTTAAAAGCAACATAGTATATGGAATTGCCGGATGCCTGTAGGTCTAATGGCAGCTTTGCCTCTATGAGAGCCCCTACCTCTCTCACGCCTTTTTCAATGTCTTCTTCGCACCTTGTAGGGGCTACGAACCTGACGCTGAGCCTTGACCTGTCGGAGAAGCGCCCTTCCTGCAGAAGCGCGATGCCGTGCCTGAGTATACCCTGCAGCTGGTCTAGCCTCTTATTCCCATCCACGCTGAACCTGAGGAAGCCTTTGAGTCTGTCAGAGCTGACGGGCCCTATGTAGCCTTTTGGCCCTATGCTGCTGTTATCCCTTTGGTTCCTGTAGACTCCTGCTTCCCTGCATATTCTTTCCTCCATCTTAGGCACACCGTTCTTACAAGAGAGTAGTGGTCTCTTCATTTATAAGCATTGTGCATAAGGTATATATATCTTTCTACGAATTTCGCCTTAAAAATACGAATTTCTGATTTAGGCAGCTCCTAGGTTTATATATAACCTTTTGCTTTAAGTAGTTCGGCGTTAAGCAGTGCGCCGCCTGCTGCCCCGCGTATGATGTTGTGCCCTAAGACAACAAACTTGTAATCCAGTATGTTGCAGCTGCGTATCCTTCCTATTATGGAGGCCATTCCGGCCTCGAGATGCAGGTCGAACCTGGGCTGCGGCCTCGCCTCTTCGTGCATCACTATGAGTGGATGCGCCGGGGCTGTTGGCAGGCCCATGCCTTTGAGTGGATTGAATGCTTCAAGCACTGCAATTAGCTCTTCAACATCGGGTTTTCTTGCGAGCTTCACGCTCACGCATTCGGTATGTCCGTACTTGACACTTACCCTGTTGCACTGTGCGCTTATGCTGAAGCCCGCAGCGCTTACAGATGAGCCTTCAAGCTTGCCCAGTATCTTGAGCGGCTCTGAGTGGAGCTTCTCCTCCTCTGAAGCTATGAAAGGTATCACATTGTCAAGGCTGTCAAGGGAAGGCACTCCCGGATAGCCTGCGCCGCTGAGTGCCTGCAGTGTTGTCACCATGACCTTCTCGATTCCGAATGCATCGTAGATGGGCTTTAGCGCAAGTGCAAGGTGTATGGTAGAGCAGTTTGGGTTCGTGACTATGAAGCCGTCCCATTTCCTCTCCTTCCTCTGCCTCTCTATAAGGGAGACGTGCCCGGCGTTTACCTCTGGTATGAGCAAAGGCACATCAGGCTCCATCCTGTGGTTTCTGGCGTTGCTTGAGACGGCATATCCCTCCCCGGCGAATGCCTCCTCTATGGGCCCTGCTACGCCTGAGTCCAAGGCAGAGAAGAGTAGCGAGCAATCAAGGCCCGGCCTGCACTCCTTTACCTCCATTGATTGTGCGTACTCTGGTATCTTTTCGCTAATGGACCACCTTCCTTTCATGACTTCGGAGTAGGTTCTGCCTACTGACCTTTCAGAAGCGGCAAGCTCCGAAACCTCGAACCATTCATGGCCTTCAAGAAGCTTTACAAGCATCTGGCCCACAAGTCCTGTTGCGCCCAATATGCCAACGCGTATCCTTTTCATATTATCATGCAAATAGCTCTTTGTGCAACGCACGCACTGCATTCCCTGCGTGCTCCTCCTTTACCACAAAGCTCTGGTTTATCTCTGAAAGACTTGACGAGGTCATCTCTACAGGCGTTTCATGAAGCGTTGAGAAGATCTTTCCCAGTATGCCGGGCATATAGAGCATACCTTTGCCCACTACAGAGATCTTGGCGCGATCTTTCTTTACCTCGACTTCGCCAATCCCGGAAAGTGCAACTGCAAGATCGCTGAGATCGCTGCCGCTTTCTATGCATAGTGAGATGTTCGCCTCTGAGGTAGAGATCATGTCCAGAGGCACGGCAAAGCGCCTGGTGAGCTCGAATGTTGTGGGTAGGAAGCCGTTCATATGGAACATCTCGGGCGTTTTGATATTTATTATCTGCATGTGCCTCTTCAGCGCCACGGAGATTACCCTGCTCTTCTCCTTTATATCTCTGGCCACCGTAGTGCCAGGATGCGAAGGATTGAACGTGTTGAGTATCCTCACAGGTATATTCCTGCTTACTGCAGGGCGTATGGCCTTGGGATGCAACACCTTTGCGCCTAGCACTGCAAGCTCAGCTGCCTCTTCGTATGAGACCCGTTCTATGCTGTGCGCGTTACCCACAATCTTAGGGTCGGCGCTCATTATTCCGTCTACGTCTGTCCAGATCTCTATCTCCTTCGCACCCAGAGCTGCACCTATTATTGATGCAGTGTAATCGCTGCCCCCTCTGCCTAGCGTGGTTATGTTGCCATGCCTGTCCTTGCCTATAAAGCCTGTGACTACCATAAGCTCTGCCTCTGCTGTGTCGTGCAATGCTTTCTGTATAGAGGGAAGAGTCTCGTCGATTATATCTGCATTCCCGAAGTTAGAGTCTGTCAGCATGCCTATATCATATGCGGGATAGGCCTTGCACTTTATGCCTTTCTTGGTAAGGTATGCCGCTATAATGATGCTTGACATGCGCTCCCCTAAGGAGAGTATTGCATCAAGGTCACTTTTTTGAAGCTTGCCTGATGTGGAGATGCCATGCGCCATTCCTGCAAGTGCATGGGCTTCATGCTCTATCGGATTTTTGATTCCGAGCCCTTTTACTATCTCGCTGTGCCTCTTTATGATGCTTTCCAGCATCTTTTCGTGCCCCTGACGCTCTGCGGCTGCATTGGCAAGCGCTATAATACTGTCTGTAACTCCGCTAAAGGCAGAAACGACGATGAGCGGCCTCTTATCGAGTCTTGAGCGCACTATGCCCTCTACCCTGCTTATGCTTTCAATGCTGCCTACAGATGTGCCGCCGAACTTTATCACTATCATTCTTTCACCCTTATTCTATAGAAGCCCATGCACTTTGCGATATGCTTTCATTGGTCATG
>CAZOFK010000038.1:0-7509 GCA_964579185.1 Microcaldota archaeon | reverse complement strand
TGATAAAGACATTGTGAACGCATGGACGTAGATACATACAGCCTCTCTTTCTGTCATGCTAAAACTATCTTAGAAAAAGGTAACATTTGAGGCTTCTATATATAACCCCCAAATTGGATAGCCCCGGCCGGATTCGAACCGACGTGTGTGGGTCCAAAGCCCACTATCCTTGGCCACTAGATGACGGGGCTTGCGGCTATGAAGTTTATTATTACCGGAGCTCATTTATAGTCTAGTACGCCCTTGCGAAGTATGCAATGATTTCAGTAGGGCTTCCGCACACTATGCATGTGCCTCTTTTCTTCCCATCGAACGGAATCACCCTGTTCGTGGCCGTAGTCTCCTCCTTTATCTTCAGCTCGCATGCGTCCTTTCCACACCACGACGTTTTTACAAAGCCGCCTATTACTATAAGCCTTTTGAACTCCTCGTAGGTGCCTGCCTCGTGCGTGCTTGATGTGAGCGCCCCTTTAGCCTTAGAGTAGAGGCTTTCCTGTATCTCTTCTAAGAGCTGCGGCAGCCTCTCGCTGACACTGTCAATGCTTATGGCTATCTTCTGGCCATTGTCGCGTCTCACAGCTGTCACCTGGTTCTTCTCTATGTCCTTCGGGCCTACCTCTAGCCTGAGAGGTATGCCGCGCAGCTCCCACTCGTTGAACTTATATCCTGGAGTTGTATTCTCATCAGCATCAAGGACTGCATGGCATACAGCATCAAGGCTCTCCTTGAGCTTCCCGCAGAAGCCCAGAACGCTTTCCTTGCTGCCTTTCGTGAAGATTGGTATTATCACTGCCTGAACGTCGGCGATCTTTGGCGGTATTATGAGACCCTTGTCATCGCCGTGAACCATGACAAGCGCACCGATTATTCTGGTGGCGATGCCCCAGGATGTGGTATATACATTATACTCCTTGCTGTCCTGCCCCAAGAACTTTATACCGAAAGGCTTTGAGAAGTTCTGCCCCAAGTTATGCGAGGTTGCAGCCTGTATAGCCTTGCCGTCAGGCATTATTGATTCCATGGTTGTGGTGTACTCGGCCCCTGCGAACTTCTCGAGATTGCTTTTGTAGCCCGTTATTACTGGCAGAGCAAAATACTCCTCTGCTATCGTTTTGTAATATTCGAGGATGCGGAGCACCTCCTCCTTTGCCTCAGCCTCAGTTGCATGCGCCGTATGGCCTTCCTGCCAGAGGAACTCGCTGTTGCGTATAAACGGCTTTGTGTCTTTTATCTCTGCCCTTAACACGCTGCACCACTGGTTCAGGAGTATGGGAAGGTCGCGCCAACTCCTTACCCATCTTGCAAAAAAGTAGTATATCATTGTTTCTGATGTCGGCCTTACGGCCAACCTCTCATTAAGCTCGTTCTCTCCATTGTGGGTCACCCAGAATATCTCAGGTACAAAGCCCTTGAAATGCTCTGCTTCCCTGCTTAGGAAACTTTCAGGGATAAGCAACGGGAAATACGCGT
This sequence comes from Microcaldota archaeon, assembly GCA_964579185.1. Taxonomy (GTDB): domain Archaea; phylum Micrarchaeota; class Micrarchaeia; order Micrarchaeales; family CABMGC01; genus JAJYIA01. The sequence continues at coordinate 6,039 of CAZOFK010000038.1, read as the reverse complement.
TCTTGTGCCCGCTTTTCTTTATCATGGCGTTGAAGATTTCTTGCATTTTCTCCCATAATGCGTATGATGAGGCAGTAAATGCTATAGTGCCGTGCACTGGTCCGTAGTCTGCAAACCCTGACTTTACAACCACCTGTGAGTACCATTCAGGAAAGTCAACGCTCTTCTTTGCCGTTATGCCTATGTTGTTTTCACTTCCCATGCATCCACTCCCTTCTGCTTTATTTTCACTTCCCATGCATCCACTCCCTTCTGCTTTATATTGTTCTGCTGTAGTTATTATAGCCATTTGCTTTTTTTACAACCCTAGCCCTGACAGCTGAATATCAAGCCTTCTTCTGCTTGTGAAGCGCACGCTTTCTATTCCTATCTTTCTTGCGCCCATTACGTTTTCAGGCTGATTGTCTATAAAGACTGCCTGGCCTGCACTTATCTTCATGGTTTTGAGGGCGTGCCTGAAGATGCCTGCTCCTGGTTTCCTCAAACCTATATAACACGAGGCGAACCTGAAATCGAAAAGGTCCAGGTCAAGTATCTTCATTGTGTATTTGTACCTTGATTTGTCTATGTTGCTTATGAATGCAATGATGTATTCGTTGTGTAGGGTTTCTATCAGCTCAGAGACATCTACGTCGATGCTTACGCTCCGTGTATAAAATTTATACCATTCCACATTCTTACTGCTTATGCCGAGGCTGCGCGCTACGCTGCGCTCGAACGTGGTGAGGTTTATCATGCCGCGCTCAAGCAGCGGCAGCTCCCTCCTCTCTATCGTTTCCCTTATTGTGCTCTCGCTCAGGCCACTTGTCCTGGAGAGATGGGCGTAGTACCTGCTGTTTGAGAAGTCTATGACTACGCCTCCGAGATCAAAGATTATAGCTTTTATCATGATGATGCCTAAAAGACAGTATTAATGCGCCGTTTCTGCCGCGGGAGGGCATGGCTTTTCTTCTGTCACTAGAGTAATCATCAGCAAATCTTTTTATGTTTTTGTGTTGCTTATCTATTTATCGGGCGACTTTAATGAGTGAGATACTATCGCAGGATGATGAGGAGCTACTCAGGTTCATAGAGTCAGCGAGGCCTAAGATATACATAGCAGGGGCAGGAGGCAGCGGCTCGAACACAATAACAAGGATATCCGAGCTCAACATAGAAGGGGCTACGCTTATAGCCATGAATACAGATGCCTCGCATCTTGCAAAGACAAGGTCGAACAGGAAGGTGCTTATAGGGAAGAGGAGCACGCGGGGCTTGGGAGCGGGCAGCGACCCTAAGCTAGGTGAGGAATCTGCGGTGGAGAGCAAGGAGGAGATAAAGCATATGCTCAGCGACGCCCAGCTTGTCTTTATCACATGCGGACTTGGCGGAGGCACAGGCACGGGCTCAGCGCCTGTCATAGCGCATGAGGCTAAGGAGGCCGGTGCGCTCACAGTGGCCATAGTGACGCTTCCCTTTTCAAGCGAAGGCCGTGTGAGGATGAGGAATGCGCTTGAAGGGCTCTCGAGGCTTAAGCGCACCACAGACACCACAATCATAATACCTAACGACAAGTTGCTTTCTGTGGCTCCCGACCTGCCTCTGAACATGGCATTCAGGATAAGCGACGAGGTGCTTGCAAACGCTACAAAGGGCATAGTGGAGATGGTCACAAAGCCGGGCATGGTAAACCTTGATTTTGCAGATCTCAAGAGCGTGCTTAAGGACTCGGGCTATGCTGTGATAGGCATAGGGGAGGCAAGTACTACCCAGACAGGGGACAGGGCCAGGGTAGCAATAGAGAATACGCTTGACAGCCCTCTCCTTGATGTGAACATAGCAACGGCGAAGAAGGCCCTTGTGAATATAATAGGGGGCAGCGACCTGACGCTGCGCGAAGCGGAGAAGGTCTTCCAGGAGGTTGCAGGCAGGATAAGCGAGGATGCGATGCTGAAGTGGGGCGCAAGGATAGAACCCTCTATGCAGAAGAATTCGATAAAGATAATGACTGTAATGGGGGGCGTTGAATTTGCCGATTATACAGAAGAAGGCATAAAAAAGAAGATAGAGGAGAACAAGAGGGTTGACCTGGACAAGATTTTTGAGGAGTAGTGGAGTACTCTGCAAAACAATAAATACCTTTCGCGTAGATTGTTGTTTGTCGGGCTTGGCCCTGATTGTCCCTGAGTGAAGGCATGAACCTTAATCCTGTAAAGAGAGTGAAGGAATTCTATGCAGACGCGAAGCATGTGCTTAGCGTCAGCTACAGGCCTGATGCCGCTACGTTCAAGCGCACCATAAAGATAGTAGTCATAGGCACTCTTATCCTTGGATTCATGGGCTTCATATTCTCATTAATAATAAACCTTGTCACAGGCGGGGTCTGAGAACACTAGGGTTGCATGGAGATCGAGATAGACTTCACAAAGTCTGCGCAGAAGAATGCTGAGGAGTATTTCGCAAAAGCCAAGAAGGACAGGCTGAAGGCCGAGGGGGCCGAGAAGGCGATAAAGGATCTTGAGGCTATGCTTAAAGAGGCAGAGTCTGCAGGCAGGGCAAAGAAGGCATTGAGGAAACTGCGCAAGAAGGAATGGTATGAGCGCTTCGACTGGTTCTTTACAAGCCACGGTCTGCTTGCCATAGGAGGCAGGAGCGCAGACCAGAACGAGGAACTGAACTCAAGGTATTTCAGCGATGCTGACCTTTTCTTCCATGCGGACATATTCGGTGCTTCTGTAGTCATACTCAAAGGCGGTGCAGACGCAGGTGAAGAAGACAGGGAGGAGGCTGCCCAGTTCAGCGCCTCGTTCTCAAAAGCATGGGAGAGCTCACTCTCATCTGCAGATGTTTATTCGCTGAAGAGAATCCAGGTCACAAAGTCAAGCGGCAGGGGTTCTTTGGGGAAGGGAAGCTTCCTTCTCACCGGAGAGAGGCAGTGGTATAAATCGGTGCCGCTCTCACTCGCAGCGTTTCTCCCTGAAGGAAAGGGGGGAGGGGAGGGCATTAGCATAACGCCTCTCTACACATGCGAGAGGCTCGCTGTAAGGCATTATGTGCAGCTCTCGGTAGGCAGTGCGAAGAAATCAGATGCGGCAAAGTTTATAGCCAAAAGGCTTGGATATGATGATATGGATTACATAATGCAGCATATCCCGCCAGGCCCGTTCTCTCTCAAAGAGATAGGCACAACGTGATGTCACATGCCTAAAGAAGCAGTTTGGATACAGGTTCAGAGAGTGGGAAGGCAGGCAAAGCCGTATGCCATTTCTTTTGCACTCTACCTAATCATAGCTCTGCTGCTCTTCCTACCCACAATAGGGAATGTATATAGGAGCGTGCCTGGTAATAGCGCCGATATATACCAGAATATGTGGAATTTGTGGTGGATCAAGTATGCGCTGAGCATGCATATGGGCGTATACTCTACAACAAAGCTACTCTTCTGGCCAGTAGGATACAACCTCGTGTACCAGACACTCACTCCGATACAGGGGTTTGTTTCGCTTCCCTTCCAGGGCATAAGCCTGCCTTTTGCTTACAATGTGCTCTTCTTCCTCGGGTTTGCAGTCAGCGGTATTTTCGCGTTCCTGCTGATAGAATATATAACAAAGAACAGGTATGCTGCTTTCCTCGGCGGTTTCTTCTTCACTTTCAGCGCGTTTCACATAGCAATGGAATTTTACCACTCTGACATGTTTTATATCGGCCTGACGCCGCTCTTCACATACTTTCTGCTTAGGAGCATAGACGGAGATACGCGCAGACGGTACGCCTTCGCGTTCCTTGCCGGCATCTCGTTTTCTTTCATTGTGTTTGCCGATGAGTTCGAGGAAGGCATAATGGCTCTGCTTCTCTTTTTTGCTGTTATGCTTTATTATCTCGCATCCAAGGAGAGGCGCGGCATGATACTAAGGCGCTCTTTTGCAGTCTCACTCCTTCTCATCATATTAGGCGCATTCGCCACTGGTTTCTGGGGATATCTGCCTCTCCTGCGCGTGCTCGGCTCGGGCTCGGAGCTCAACACAGCCTTGCACGGAGACACTATAAGCAACAACATAGGCTGGAGCTCAAACCTTTTCTCATTCTTCGTGCCCAATTATTACTTTTATAATATGGGATTCCACGCAGGCACGCTCAACCTTTTTTACGGGGCCGACGACAGGACATCGTATATAGGATACACGCTGCTCCTTCTTTCAGCGTACGGTGCTTACAGGTATTTCAAGAAGGCGAGGCCGTGGATTGTGCTTGCTGCTGTATTCTTCCTGCTGGCCCTCGGCCCTTACGTAAAGGTGGGCTCTGCACTTACTAGGCTGCCTGGAGTGTATCTTGTTTATCATCATATACCTTACCTCAAAGTGATAAGGGAGCCTGCGAGGTTTAACATTATAGTTACAATGGCCATGGCAGTGCTCGGAGGACTAGGGGTGAAAAGTATTATAGAAAGATTCAGGGACAGGAAGATCAAGGTATATGCGCTCTCTGCAGTTCTCTGCCTGCTTTTCATAGCCGAATCTTTCGGGCTTCCTGTTCAGGCAAGCAATAGGCTTACGACTACACCGTATGTTCCTGCGGCGCTTAAGAGCATAGTGGGAGGTGCCCAGGGGAATTTTTCATTTATCATACTGCCTATGTCGCCTATACCTAATTACATCTATGCTGGCCTTGGGGATTATTACACCACAGCGCTCTCAAAGCCGCTTGTGGGAGGTTATGTTACACGCGAAAACGAAAGCGAATTTGATACTATAACAGGGCTCCCTTTTATAACGCAGGCCACTTACCTCGCAGTATATAATAACGCAAGCTATTATACGGGGCATTACGTCTCCCCTGTGAATGAGAATTACACAGTGCAGTCATTGGCTATGCTCAAGGCGTATAGAACCCGGTTCATACTCGTTGAGAACAAGGCATACGGCCCCAGTGGGCTCTCCTTGCTATATGAATACATGGACCAGATCTTCGGAACTCCCATATACAATGATAGCAACATAACGATATTCTCAACCGGGGATGCGTTGAGGAGGAACCTATCGGGATACTTCATAAGCTATTACAATCAGACGGCATGGAACAGGGTTATGGTTTATGGGGCATACAACGTGCTTGTTGAAGGATGGACACCTATACACGGCGGGGACATGACCACATACGTTCCGGATAATGCAACAAGTATTTCAATGAGTCTTGAGGCTATTTCTCCAGAGCAGCAGCGGCTTGTCGTACTCGCAACACCGTATTCTGAAAACGGGATTACGAATGCAACGTCCAATTATTCTATAGAGATGGCGCGTGGCTACGGGCTCTACAGACTTAACCTTTCATTGACTCCGGGGCCTTACGGAAACCTCTTGCATTTCTATGACAGATACTCAAGAACAGGCAATACTTCAGACATAGCGCTTATAACTAACATAACATTTGGATACGGAAGCGGCTGAGCTACTCCCGGGCTGCGCGCTTTATAGAAGCCTCTATGTGGGCATGCGCCTTGGCCCTGCCCTCCCAGCCACCGACCTCGGCCCACTTTCCTGGTTCAAGGCTCTTGTAGTATGAGAAGAAGTGCGAGATCATATTCTTTATTGAGGTGTCGAGAGCGTCTATCTCTTTCACTCCGCCGAATGTCGGGTCGATCTTCTCCGAAGGAACGCATATAATCTTTGTATCGACGCCCTCCTCGTCTTTCATGAGCAGCAGGCCTATGGGCCTTGCCACTATAATTGTATTTGGCATGAATGAGCCTGTACTCACCACCATGGCATCAAGAGGGTCTTTGTCTTCCCCGAGTGTGCCTGGTATAAAGCCATAGTTGTATGGATACACCATAGACGTATGCAGTATCCTGTCGACAAAAATCATGCCCGTCTTCTCGTTGTACTCGTATTTTATGTTTCCGCCCTTAGGGATCTCTATTAGGACGTTTACCTTGTTAGGTGCCTCAGCGCCTGCCGTAATCTCCATCTATCTCACAGGATTATCTTATGCGGAAAGATTATTAATCATTTACTTTGCATTTAGCACTCCATAGCGAGAAACCCCACATCATTTATGGGTGGG
>CAZOFK010000037.1:5401-7551 GCA_964579185.1 Microcaldota archaeon | reverse complement strand
GGCCATGCGGTTTTGCCGCATTGTCGGGAGAATTAGCATAGTAGTAGCATGTGGGATTTCCCGCTCATTGTGTTAAGGGTTAGGTTTCTTATTCTTTACTCTCCTAGCAAGATAAATGCGTTGCGGAGTCAGATACGAATGCTTTTGGCGGGGGCGAGATTTGAACACGCGACCTCTAGATTTCCTAGCAAATCACAGCTAATGCTCATTACTCATTATGCTATGCATATGAGTCTAGCGCTCTAACCAGGCTGAGCTACCCCGCCATGCAGGCATTGCAGAGGAAGGCCCCTCCCTTTATATGCATCGCCTATTCTTATATATCTTGTTGTAGGGATTCAGTGCTTTAATATTGGGAACCTCTTCATGTACGCCTCTGCCTGTAAGATTATGAAATAAGGCAGTATAACCAATGAGTTGAGCACAAGTACGATGTATCTTGACCAGAGTACGCTGAATATGCTTATGATTAAGGCGTCTGCAGCAGAAACAAGAAGCGTTATAAGGAGAAGCCAGAGCACAAAATACTGTGGCTCACGCACTGTAAGCCTAAGGCCATCCTTCAAGGCGCGCCCCACCCTCTTGTCATCAACGACTATGGCGCTTGGCGCATAGAAGATGAAAAAGAAGCCGAAGAAGCCTACTATGCCGGTAATGAGGCCCTCGTGCCCTATGTAATAACCCAGAACATTTGCTATGACTATGAGTATGGTATACAGAAGCAAAACTGCGAAGACACGCACTATGTAGCGCTCTATGTCTCCTAGCACTCTTCTCGATATCCGCATATGCGTACGCTTTGACTTGACAATAAGGCTTATGGCCACAAAGGCGAAGCTCAGAAAAAGGAGCGAGAAGAAGATAGCTGCTATAATGATGGCCAGGCTGACAAAGCCCAGGTTTGAGAAGATGCTTGCCGTCCTAAGGAAGATCGCCCCCAAGCTTACATATATGGGGAGAGGTGCAAGCAAGGGTATCAGGAAAGCAATGACAAAAGGTATGGAAAAGAAAAGGACAAGCTTAAGATTGGACCTATAGGTCTCAAAAGAGTCAGAAAGCACGCTGCCCATCCATACACCTTTGCACGTATTAATGAATTCAGGAAAGAATAAAAAGGTATCATATGCATTGTTGCTGCGTAGCGTTTCGTTTGCATAGGGAATAACCTACCAATACCACATATAATAGCAGTTAGCACTACTGCATGGTCAGCAAGTAATGGTAACTCGACCTATAGGTCCAGTAGCAAGATTTATTAGTATGTTTATGACATAACCTGCAAGCAGGTATATGACGAAGGCTATGAAGCCGGCCATCACCATGCCCATGCCCCAGCCCTGCGTGCTTGCCCTGAGGTTGCCTGCAGCAGGAAGGAAGTGCGCTATAGCGTACATCGTTCCGCCGAGTATGAACATGAGCAGCGCGAGTATGCCTATTACTGATTTTACTGTATTGATAATACTGCACAGTACACTAGTTATATCCGTGGTAGCAGTAGTTGGCGCGCCAACAAATGTGAAGAACATGCCAGATATCATACCTATTACAAACAAGTAGCGCATGATCTGATTTCTACCCTGTCTTATACCAAGCAATGGCTTATGCATTTTATCCCACCAAATGGAGGGTATTCTTCTAGCTCTGCATTCTATTTAAGAAAGGGCACATATTTAAAGCTTCTGTGGCAGTCAGCACGAAGGCACGAGTACGCCAGAGATACTGGTGTTGCCGTTGTTTGCAAATCCTATTAGTATGTTTATGACATATCCGGCTATCAGGTATATGATGAAGGCTATGAAGCCGGCCATTATCATTCCCATGCCCCAGCCCTGCGTGCTTGACCTGAGGTTGCCTGCAGCAGGAAGAAGGTATGCTATGCCATACATGACACCTCCGAGTATGAACATGAGCAGCGCGAGTATGCCTATTATGCTTTTTACAGTATTGACTACTACGCATAAGGTACTAGTCAATGTAGATGAGGCCTGCCCCATTGTAAATGGGAAGAGCATGCTTGACATCATGCCTATCACTAACAAGTAGCGCACAAGCCTCTTTGCCTTATAACCAACGCTTTCAAATACTTTATTCATACTCTCACCGTAGCTGCATTATGAGCCGCTCGGTTGATAACATAATTGAAATTTATT
>CAZOFK010000037.1:0-5301 GCA_964579185.1 Microcaldota archaeon | reverse complement strand
AGAACTTGTGGTGAGTCCTACAAGCGTAGATACGATATAACCTGCAAGCAGGTATATGATGAAGGCTATGAAGCCGGCCATTATCATTCCCATGCCCCAGCCCTGCGTGCTTGACCTGAGGTTGCCTGCAGCAGGAAGGAAGTGCGCTATGCCATACATGACCCCTCCGAGTATGAACATAAGCAGCGCGAGTATGCCTATTACTGATTTTACTGTACTGATAACAGAACAGAGGGCGCTAGTTATATCGCTACCGCTTGTTTGCGCCATAAGAAGTTGAGAGAGCATGCCGGACACCATACCTACCACGAGCACATAGCGCATGATGCGGTTTATCTTATAACCCAAATTTCCCAATATTTTATCTCTATTCATGATTTCGCCTTATAATGTATTGAACGATATCTATTTAAGAAATGCACATTTAAATACCTTCCTATAATTGAGATGCTCGTAGTGCGAATTTAAATACCTTGCGTTGTAGGCTTTGGATATTGCTCGCTTTCGAATGCTGCCCTTAGAGAGCCTGAATGAAGGTCTGAGCTCGCAATAGCTGCATCACTGCGTGGTTGGCATACTGCCTTCCTTGCAAGGAAGCTGCATGCCTGTAGCGTTTTATACATTTCAGGCATGGTTTGTTGCAGGTTTTACGCAAGGTATTTATTATGCTGCATTTACATGCTTGCTGGAGATGCAGCTGCAGAGCATGGGTAAGTACGATCTGCATGGTGATAGGCTGGCACGCATAAGAAGCGCTACTAATAAGGATATCAGCAGCATAGTAAGGCTTGTGAACAATGAGAATAAGAGATCTAATGCTGTGCTGCGGATCTCTGCCGGGGATGTGCAGAGATGGATAGAAAACGGACTTTCTCTTGTTGCGGTGCAGGAAGGCAGGATTGTGGCGCATGAGGCGCTGGATATCTGGCCCTTGTCAGGCTGGGCCGAGTTAAGGTCTGCCGTAGTCCTGGAAAGGTTCAGGGGCAAAGGCCTGGGATACGCCATTACAGTAAGGCTTATTGAGGTATATCTTAAGAGAAAACCTGATGCTCTCTTTATCGCGCTAAAGAATAGGAACGAGAGAGGGATAGGCATACTCAAAAGCCTTGGCTTTGCAGATATAGATATCAGGAGTGTGCCGGGAGAGCTTTTTACAATCAGGAGCCCTGATGTAAGAAAGGCATTTATAATGCGTAAGGACTTCGGGACATGACATAAAAGAGAGCATCAGAATAGGCATGCGCTGCCTGCGCCTGCGGAGCGGGAGCTGAAAAGAGCGTGCCTTATACTCCGTGGAACCAGAAGCCCTTCTGCTTCTTCTTCCCGCCTTTGAAGAGCCTCTGCATGAGTCTGGGCTTCTGCTGCGCAGCCTTGCCGAAAACCTCAGGATGCTCTTCTGCATAAGAGCTCTGGAAGGCGTGGAAGCTTTCGAGGTTTCGCTGCCTACCTAAGGCTGCGCTTCTCTCATACCCTGGCTTCATCTTCAGCCACTCCTCCCTGCTGTAGCCGTATGGCGGATGCTCTCTTATGCTCTTGGGCTCGAAGTGATACCCGTACATCTCGCTTACATAATTGAAATCGCGCTCCTCCCTAGGGTTTGCATATAGATGCACCCCCTCCTTTGAGATGAAGTCGAGAAGGGCTTCAAGGCCTATCTTCTCCTTCCTGTTCTGCGCCTCGAGGTTGTTATATACTATGGTGATGCGCTGCTTCGCAAATTCCACCTTCGCTCTTAGGACAGGTTCCATAAGCAGAAGCCTGTACTGGAGCCTTGCTGCATGCTCCAGGTCTATGAGCTCATCCTTCCTCACGTCAGAGAAGGCCACCTCTCTAACAATTCTGTACGGCACCCTGTAGCGCTTCCCGTTTATAGTAAGAAACTCGTCGAATTCAGTGCCATCCTTCAGGTCCTTCTCGTATGAGCTTTCAGAGACATTTGCACGCCTGTCCATCAAAACACTTTAGCACTTGCCAGAGCAGGCGCCTCAGCAGGCGCATTCCTCTGATCCTGCGCCTGACTCGTGGCCATGTACATTCTGCATGGCCTGCATAGGCTGTGCAGCTGACCTCAGGGCCCTGACCTTGCTCGCCTCTTCGAGATTGACAGGGAGGCTGAAGACGTCTACCCCTGCCTCGTATGCTTTTTTATAAGCCTCGCTCGCCTCCAATGCATTTATATCGCGCATGTACTTGTCGCTCCTGTAGCTCCAGTCATGGTGCATAGACTCCCATTCCTTTGAAGGTATGCTGTACTGCTTCTGTATCTTATCGCGGTATACCTCAGGGAAGACGTTGAAGGTGCAGAAAGGCAAGACCCTGCCGTCAGGCATTGCATAATGTATGTCGCACTTCTCAACGCGCTTTATGTCATAGGTATACTCGTCCTGGAAGTGCATCATCCCAAGGAAGAGGCTTTTGAGCTGGAATGCCCCAAGCGTTGCGAAGTCATGCTTCAGTATTACGCTTGCCAGCAGCTTAGTGAAGTTTATAGATTTAGGCTGCTTCTCCTTGTCTACGAACCTGCGCATGCCGGATATGGCCTTCAGGGCTATGAGCCTGCGCTGCAGCCTCGACTTACCTTCCATCTCGTTTACAGAGTTCTGGAGGTGTTCGAGAAGGCCGCGCGCATCGACGAACCTTGTTAATGGAATTATCTTGTTGTCGCGGTCTATGAAGATGTAGTTGCCTGCGCCGCATGCAAAGTGTATGGATAGGTCGTATTTGTACTCGCCGCTAAGCGCCTCTATGAACTTGTTGATCCCGCCCACATAAGGCACTGAGAACCAGTCATCTTTTGTTATCACGCCGTTTGTCTGCTCCTCTATAAGCTTTATTGCGCCGGGTATGGTGATGCGCTGCTTCTCGCGCAGCCTTGTGGGCATACGCCCTACAAGCGAGACAGGCTGGAAGTTGACAGCGCGCACTATGTCTATGTTGTTTATTGCGAAGTTTATTATGCTGCCCAACTCATGCTCGTTTATCGTCCTTATCACTGTAGGCACAAAGACTATGCCTATGTTAGCCTTTCTCGCAGCGTTAAGCACCGATGGCGCTTCCCAGTGGTTCTTCGGGTTGGCCCTCTTGCTCACTCCGTCGAAGCTCAGGTATAATGTACTTACACCGGCATGCCTCAGCTTTACTGCGAAGTTAGGGTCGAGGCCAAGGTTTATGCCTGTCGTGTTTAGCTGTATCTGGTCGAAGCCTGCCTCCTTCGCAAGCTTTATTATATCTACAAGATCTGTGCGCATCGTAGGCTCGCCGCCTGTTATCTGTATTGCATTGGCAGGCACAGGCTTCTGGTCTCTGAGCACTTTGAAGATGTTTGCAAGCTCCTCCCTTGTCGGCTCGTAGATGGGCTCGCCCTCCTTCGCGTAGAAGAAACAGTACCAGCAGCTGAGGTGGCACCTGTTTGTTATGACAACGTTTGCAAGGCCTGTATGTGATTTGTGACGCTCGCATATGCCGCAGTCGAACGGGCAGTTCTCGCCTTTGTTTACATAATTTGGATTGTCGAAGCCCCTGCCGTAGTAGTTGTAGCTGCGCATCTTCATGTACATCTCGTAGTCTTCCCAGTACTTTTCTATTGACCAGCCGTGCTCAGGGCAGAACTTGCGTATCATTACGTTCTCTTCGTCCCTGTAGATCGTTCCGTCAACTATAAGTTTGCACTCGGGGCAAACTGTCTTGGTGCGCTCAAGCACCTGCATCCTGTTTACCTCTTCCATGGTGCGGTGGTAAGGCGCAAGCACCTTATCATAGGATTCAGAGTCGGCTTCAGCGTTCTCGGGCCTTATGCTGTTTATGTTTATCACAAGGTTCTGGTCCGCGCTTATTGGATTCGCCATCAAATCTACCTGTATTACTCTGTTTTAAAACTCAACCCCAATATATTTAAGCCTTTCCGATGGCTTTGTGAAGCTGGCTACCCTGCCTGCGCGCTCCCAGGGCGCGCACCAGGCTTTCCTTGAGCTTATCTGCTATGAATCTTTTTGAGAAGGCATCGGCCCTCGAGGCTATGCTTATCTTTGTTGCATATATCCTTGCTATTCTGCCGCGCTCCCTCCTCTCTGCAGCGCTTATCTCGGGCAGCCTGTAAAGTATGCCATGCTTCGGCGGCCTTCCGCCGTACTTCAGGTGCTTGAAAAGGGCCTTCTCTGCACCTAAGAGCTGTATTGTGCTTGCAGGTAGCATAGCGAGCCTTTCGAGTGAGCCTGCCTTGCCGAGCAGCTCTGCTGCCAGCTTATACTCTATAAGGTATGTGATGTTAGGCATGCGCTGCTTTGCGCTCTCCTTCAGGTACTCGTCTAGCGCCTTCTGGATGCTGCTAAGCTTAAGCTCGAGCTCGGCTATGGAGCTTAGCGCGGAGCTCTCGGATTTGGAAGGCCTGCGCCTCCCGACTTCGCGCAGGGCAGCAGATGCACGTGCGCTCTTCTCACCTAATAGCTCCTTGAGAAGAGCCTCGTTGCCATCGGCAGCATCGCTTATGCCGTTTATAAGCCTTGAGTAGGATTCAGCGCTTCCTGTCTTGAGCTCAGGAAAGTATATGCCGTACCATTCTTCCATGCGCTCATAAAGCACGCCCTTCATGCGTTCAAGCTCATTGTATGCGCTTATTGCCTGTATAATAGGATGGTCTCCTGATTCATAGGCTTGGCGCGTGCGCTCACGCGCCCTTTCCATAAGCCTTCTGTGACGGTCATCACGCTTCATTATATCACTTTATATTGATTCAGCCTACCTAGCGGCAAGTGCAGCTAATTCAGAAATGCATTTGAATAATTATTTATCACCATTCATATATTTAAACCTGATTTTCTGGTTATTGCCAGACACAGTGCCATACACTATCCGTAGTGATACGTCATTCCGTAGCACGAGGTACTTCCTTGCCCATGCCAGGCATGCAATGTTTATATGCTTTCTAAATTGTCTATTATTCAGGTATGTACATGCGTAGAGGCTTTTACAAGAGGCGCGACAGTGCTGCGTATGAGTGGCTTGGCGGAGCCAGGAAGAGAACGATAGAGCTGCTGAGTAACAAGTACGTGGCATTCGCATTCGTCTTCTTAGTGCTATCCATAAGCTATTACATTGCCCCGGAGCTCTGGAAATACATAGTCTCTGCGCTTATAACCTACTTCGCAGCTGCACTTGTGATGCGCTATTCGCTGAGATACGGGCTCTTCAGGCCAGGGCGCAGCGGCAGGAGCGGCCCTGCGGAGGGGCATGCTTTTGTATGGTTTATTTTCATCATCATCGCAACCACATTCGCAAGCAACCTCCTTGTAGGTTATATGGAAG
>CAZOFK010000036.1:0-7745 GCA_964579185.1 Microcaldota archaeon | reverse complement strand
TATAATATACCGGTCCATCCAGCCTGCTCGGGATTGAAGCGTCTTCTACGTATCTTCTCTTAATATCAAGCGCATCATCAGCAAGCCTTCCTGAAAAGATACTTCTGCCGTATACATCTTCTATCCTACCGTTCACATCATAGCCTCCATCATCCCTCGCCATGCTCCTTTCTATGTATAATTCAAACAGCCTGCTCTGCGGCATTTCCAGACTGTCAATACCTAAAAATGAGGGTTTTCCAAGAGTAATTCTTCCATTTGTCAAGACGTACCTTCTCCGCCATACAGAAACTATTTCTATCATGTCTTTCTTATAACCTGCAGGCTTCCCATATACTGAAACTGGTAGAGGGGGCTCCACGCACTCATTCAATCTATTCGCAATATGTATTCTCGCTTGCTTTAAGGAATCATCAAACATGTGCATACGTATTACATCACGTATGGTCTTTATGTCAGGCTCCAATTCAGCATAGTATGAAAACTTCATGCCTAGCACCCTCCCGTCAAGCGCGCTGCCCCACAGTAGATTAGCCTGAGTGATGTCAAGCACTACTATATCCGGATTATGTTGCCTTATATTCTCTAGGATCTTCATACTCCTCTCAATCCTATACAAATGCGCTGTATTTGTTTCATTAACATATATCTTCTCATATATAATACGCGAGGCATCCTTATCTCCGTTGGCGTTTTTAAGCTCTTCCATAAGGCGGTCCTTCTCATGCGAGAGCTTCCATATGCTTGTATATGTATCCGGATGTTCAAGATATGTGACTTTAAACCCAAGATCCAGGCATTGTTCATTCAGCTTCTTCCAGTACGTGCTTGAGGCCTCGCTGTAAGCGTTGTAAGCGATGTGGTTTACGATAGCATCACTTACTGTGATCGCTTCTGGCATGTTATGCTTAGGATTGAACGTTCCCAAGCCCACATTAGAGCCCTTAGGGAGTCCGCGAAGAGCATCAAGAACGTATCTAGTAGGAGAAAAAGGCGCATATATCATAAAAGAGCTTACTGTATTTCCTCTTAGGGGGCATATATACAGACCAGGATAAATGCCATAAAGCTCAACCTCTCTCTGTACGGCGTCTCTTCTAAGGTTGCCAAGACCAACTGCATTTCTTTCAGATGCACCACCAGATACATTAGTTGAAATATGCCCTCGTTCTCTATGCATAGCGATTCCACAACCCAAAACATACTGCTAAATATCCCATCAAATCACTTACTCTAACATCACATTTATAATCCTTTTCTATAAATCTTCAATAGGCTCTGCCTGTCAAGCTATCCGAAATGCTTATAAGGGAAAGCATTCAATTAACACCGTGAGCGGGAAATCCACATGCTTTATTAAGGTGATTAAATGGCGGATCGAAAAATAGATAATTTGAGGGTGCCATATGCCTTAGCAGTCCACGGGAAGGAAGAGGAAGAAGCCGTAGTCAGAGTACTGCGAAATCACAAGACTATACTTGGTGAATATACAAAAGAATTTGAATCAAAGGTAGCTAACATCTTTGGTAAAGAACACGGAATTATGGTCAATTCCGGCTCTTCCGCAAATCTTCTTGCAGTTGAACTTCTAAACTTGCCAAAAGGTTCCGAAGTCATAACACCTGTACTTACCTTCTCTACTACTGTTGCACCTTTATTGCAGAAAAATATCACCCCGGTATTTATGGATGTTGAATTGGGCAGTTATCAGATACAACTAGATAAAATAGAGGAAGCAATAAACAAGAACACCAAAGCACTTATGATACCTTCTCTTCTTGGCAACGTACCTGATATGAAAGCCCTCAGGAGAATAGCCGATAGGCATGGTCTTTTATTTGTTGAGGATTCATGCGATACTTTAGGAGCAACCTACGAAGCCAGGCCAACAGGGGCCTATTCGGATATGTCAACAACTAGCTTTTATGGCTCGCATATTATAACCGCTGCCGGAGGAGGCGGTATGCTATGCGTTAACAGGAAAGAGTGGGATAGAAGGGCTAGGATACTACGCGGATGGGGAAGATCTTCCGCTGTAACAGAAAGCGAAAGTTTAGAAGAGCGATTCGTTTCCAAGCTTAATGACATGCCATACGATTCAAAATTTATTTTTGAGGAGGTTGCATATAATTTCCTGCCTCTAGAACTGAGCTCAGCATTCGGACTTGAGCAGCTTAAGAAGCTGGATAAGTTCACTGAGATCAGGAGGGAGAACTTCAACAGGCTGACAAGACTTTTATCCAAGTACAAAAATCTGTTCTTATTGCCAAAGCAGTCAGAGAAAGTTAAGACATCATGGCTTGCATATCCTCTCACTATCTTAGAAAAAGCCCCGTTCACCAGGCAGGACATAACCTTTTACCTAGAAAAGAACGGAGTTCAGACAAGACCTGTATTTACTGGGAATATCCTAAATCAGCCTGCATTTAGCAGTCTGAAGCCAAAAGGCAAAGACCCAGAGTATCCCAATGCAAATTACATAATGAGAAACGCATTCGTAATAGGTTGCCATCATGGCCTTGGCGATGAGCATTTGGAAAAACTAGAATATCTATTCGACGAATTCTTAGGAAGATTCAGCTAGGTTAGGTCTTTGTATGCGTTCTACAGGCAATGATACTGAATCGTTTCTGCGAAGCAGGATACGCAGTATAGCAGACTATCCGAAACAAGGCATACTCTTCAGGGATATAACTCCGTTGCTTAAGGACAAAAGAGCATTTTCGCTCTGCATAAGTGAACTTGTGCACATGGCAGGCAGCATAAAAGCAGATATGATACTCGGCATGGAGGCGCGTGGTTTTATAATAGGCTCTGCTGTGGCATACGCCATGGGTCTGGGGTTTGTGCCTGCAAGGAAAAAAGGCAAGCTGCCATATAATACCATAAAAAAGGAGTATAACCTTGAATATGGCTCTGAAACGCTGGAGGTGCATGAAGACTCTATATCCGAAGGCGAAAACATCCTTATAGTAGACGACCTGCTGGCTACAGGCGGCACCGCACTTGCTGCAGGAGAGCTTGTGAAAAGCGCAGGTGGGCATATAGCCGGTTATCTGTTTGTCATAGAGCTAGAATCGCTCAAAGGCCGCGCCAGACTGCGCGAAAGCAGCGAGAATGTGCTCTCCCTGCTTAAATACTAGCCTGGATACAACCCTTCTCCTTCCTTGCTGCTTTCTCTCAGTTTCATTGGTTACCCACTATGCTAAATATCTTATCAGAATATGTCTTTATGGTGGTCGTTTGAGAGTTTTCCTGGTCAGCAACGTAGCAGGCGGCACCGATAAGTTTGCCGAAGCATTCGAGAAGACTGGCAGCAGCGTGGTGGCAAAGGAAACCAACTCTGATACAAAGGCTCTTGTAAAAAGCGTTTCAGAAGCCGTCAAGAACGGCTATGAGTTGATAATAGTGGTGCCTGACGATGCCGTGGCAGCCGGGATGTATCTAAACAAAAGCGATACGGTTATGGCGGCAGTCTGCGCAACAGAGAAAGACATCGAATCGGCATTCAATGATTCGGCTAATGTCATAATACTCAGCGATCCTACGCATGTGCATAGCAAGCTTCTCGAGAGGGTAAGAACTGCTGAAAAGAGCAGTGCTCCTATGACTGAGGCGAAGCAGGAGGCAAAGACAAAATATGTAAAGGAGCAGAAGCACGTGAAAGAAATCCCAAAGGAAAGGCGTGCAGAAGAAAAGGAAAGGGAAGAGAACGCAGAAGGAATGGTATTAGAAAAGGGGAGCAGGAGAGGGATCTTCGGCAAACTTAAGGATTCGTTGGGCATAATAGATGAATGAAAGTGAAAAGGGCATTTGATGATACGTGACCTGCATGAATACATAGCGTATCTTGAGGGCAAAAAGCGCCTCCTAAAGGTAAAGGACGAGGTGAATCCTGAGCTTGAGATAACAGGCTTCACTGATAAGGCAAACCGTGATTCACGCTACAGAAGCAGCACGCTTCTTTTTGAGAATGTCAAAGGCTACGATATTCCAGTAGCGACAAACCTTTTTGGGCATGCGAGCACACTCCAAGAGCTTTTCGGAGGGAAAGGCATCGAAGGCCTTATAAACAGCGCCATGTCGCAGAAGCTCGATGTAAACATACTGAAAGGCGCTAAAATGCTATTAAGTTCTAAACCTAAGGTTATCAGAAAAACACTCTCAAACTATGAGGGATGCGAAAGCCTTGATGCGCTTCCTATACTAAAATCATGGCCGAAGGACGGGAGCAGATACATAAC
Organism: Microcaldota archaeon; assembly: GCA_964579185.1. Taxonomy (GTDB): domain Archaea; phylum Micrarchaeota; class Micrarchaeia; order Micrarchaeales; family CABMGC01; genus JAJYIA01. The sequence goes on along the minus strand of CAZOFK010000036.1, from coordinate 3,501 downwards.
CTTCCCGCTTGTCATAAGCAAAAGCCCTATAAACGCGCAGTTAAATGTAGGTGTATATCGGATGCAGGTATACGACGGTACAACAACGGGCATGCACTGGCAGAGCCAGAAAGGCGGAGCCATACATAGCGCAGAGGCTCTGGAAAAGAATGCAATCCTAAATGTAAGCGTAGCGATAGGCTCAGACCCTTATAATATGATAGCAGGCGTCATGCCACTTCCCCCAGGGATCAACGAGTTTGCTGTTGCCGGAATGCTCAGGGGAAGCAGAACCCTGCTTATGGAAAATGGAGAATATCCTCCAGTACCTTTAAACTCAGAATTCATAATAAATGGGCATGTCGACCCTGCAGAAACGAGAATGGAAGGTCCTTTCGGAGACCATACTGGCTATTACTCGCTCCCGGAGCCCTATAATGTTTTCCATATTGATAAGATCTATATGAAGAAAAAGGCCATATATCCTGCAAGCGTTGTCGGATATCCGTGGCACGAAGATGCAGTGATAGGCACCTTTATAGTCGAATACTTCAAGCCCTTCATCAAATCAGTAAACGGCAGCATACAGGATGTATATCTACCTCCGGAGGGGCTATTCAACAATGTCTGCTTTGTTTCTATAAAAAAGAGGTTTCCAGGTGAGGCGAAGAAGGCCATGTTCTCACTGCTAGGAATGGGCCAGCTCTCGTTTACAAAGATCTTAGCAGTATTCGATGAAGACATAAACATACGCGATTTCGGCGAGGTCATATGGGCCATAGCAACAAGGGTTGAGCCAGAGCGCGATATAGAAATAATAAGATATACTACTACCGACTCGCTTGACCATACCTCAAGGCTCACAGCATTGGGCTCAAAGCTCCTTATCGACGCTACCAAGAAGCGAAAGGAAGAAGGCTTTCCCAGGGAATGGCCAGAAACGCTTTCAATACCAAAGGAAGTCATGGAGAAGGTGGAAAAGACGTGGGCACGCATGAAGCGCTGAAGGCTCTGCAGGAGATGCTGGTACTGCAGCATACAATCTTTGATTTATCGTTTGTCTACATAGGCATGCTCTTTGCCGGCATACCTACACTTTACAAGCTTATCCTTATAACCATAGCATTTTTCGCGGCAAGATTTTCGGCACTGCTCATGAACAGGTATGTAGGCAGGCCCTTCGATATCAAAAACAGGAAAAAGAAGAAGATGCACAGCCTTAGAATCCCAAGGCATTCGATACTCCTTGCATTTGCATTCTCTGCAGTAATCTTTGTAATATCCGCATACCTCTTGAATTTCCTGGCATTAGCACTCTCACCATTGGTGCTAGCTCTCTTTTTAATAGATCCAATATCAAAGAGACATACGAAGCAGCGCCATTTTATAGTCGGCCTTATGATGGGCATCGGGGTTCTAGGGGGCTACATCGGAAATGCAGGTGCATTCCCTATGCAGGCTGCGCCATACCTTCTCGTTATAAGCATATTATTCATAGGAGGAGGCTTCGATATGGTGTACTCAGTTGCATATACCGATTTTGACAAAGGCCACGGCCTGTACACCTATGCATCTGACTACGGCCCAAGGAAGGCCATGAGATATTCGCTTTATTCACATATATTCGCAGCGGCATTCCTTGTCCTTTTCGGCATATCTACATTCTCATATCCTGTGATACTTGCCTCGGCCTTATCTGCAATAATGCTTCTGATTGAGCATATGCATATAAATTACAAAGATGCGGAAAAGGCGACAGCGCGTTTTATACAGTACCATGCATTCTGCGCAATCTTGCTTCTCCTCTCCGTTGCCATATCCACTGCATTATAGCAGGGCATCATGAAAGCTGTATTGCAGTAACAGTGTTGTCATTCCAGTTCGTAGTGTAGAGTACGCCGCTTGGATTTATAGCTATTGCCGATGGGCCTCCTCCTACAGGTATTGTCCCTACTACGGCGTCTGTCGAGGTATCTACTACACTTACCGTATTGACGTTGGAATTAGCGACATAGGCAAGAGTCCCGCTGGGATTGAAGGCCACGCCATCCGGCGCCGAACCGGCAGGACCTACTGTTATCGTAGCCACGACCTCATTGTTTGCTATGTCTATTACGCTTACGGTATTGGATCCTATATTGGCAACGTAAACAAGCGTCCCCTGGGGATTAACGGCCAAGCTTCCGGGATTCAGTCCTACGGATACGGTAGCTACCACTGTATTCGAGGCTACATCTATGACACTTACTGTATTGTCCTCATAATTTGCAGTATAGGCAAGAGTCCCGCTGGGATTGAACACAACATCTGCCGGATCTAAGCCCACGGTTATTGTCTTTATTATGGTATTGGTGGACGTGTCTATGACGTCAACTAATGAAGGATTAGCACCAATAGCCACATAAGCAAGCGGCATTGTAGGGTTAATGGCAACGCTCGCCGGCTCTGGGCCTACTATCATGGTATTTATCACGGTGCTGGTTGAAACGTCTATAGTGTTGGCTGTGTTATCACCAATATTGACGACATAGGCAAGAGTCCCGCTGGGATTGAATGCCACATGATATGTATACTTATTCCCAGGTATGCTTTCCACCACAGTGCTTGTAGCTACATCTATAACGTTTGTATCGTTACTTCCATAATTAACTACATAGGCAAGAGTCCCGCTGGGATTGAATGCCAGGCTGACTGGTTCAGTGCCAACAGGTATTGTTGCCAACAGCTGATAATGAACGACAGGAGTTGAAGCCCCGACCGAGCTTTTTGTGGTACTAACTGCAGTTATCTTTGCCACATCTGCATAAAACCCTGACCCCTTGTTATTATTGTAAACTATCCAAAGCTGACCTTTAAAAGTGGCGCCGATAATATTGCTGCTTATAGGACAGCTGAAAGAGAGTGTTGTCGTTTTACCAGGCTGAAGCGTTATTCCCGGATTCTCTTGAACCACGCTCTGCGGTGCAGATGGCGAGTTTGTGCAGCCTATGCCTGTTATGGTTATGGGATAAGCCCCCTCCTTTCCGAATGTTATAGAGAGGTTTCCCGTGGCGTTGAGGATCGGATTCTGGCAAAGGTAACCTATCGAAGCTATGCAGGCGGTAGGCGTATATGTTCCTGTTCCGAATGTGCCTAGTGCGAATAATGCGCCTAGAACTACTGCAATGACGAGTATCGACCAGCTGTATGTCATCAGGTACTCCATCGCGCTCTGTACATGCTCCTTTTCTACATGTTTGGAAAATCTGAAGTTAAACTTCCCACCACTGCTTCTTTTGACCATTGTTCAATATCCTGTAAAGAGAGCGATATAAATAATTGCTCAATGAATGTGGAGTTGAGTAAAATCCTCCGCGGAACATAATTTTGAAAGTGCATTACCTATCTACTTCTACGACCAAGCAAGTACATGGAGATAGACGAAGATATTCTATCTCTCAATCCAGTAGAATTAGAAATTGACTCATCTAATATCAAGTTCAGAACACAGAAAGGAAGAGGCGGTTGTGCCTTACAAAAAGG
>CAZOFK010000035.1:4619-7960 GCA_964579185.1 Microcaldota archaeon | reverse complement strand
CACCAAATTCATCCCACCAATAAATTGATGGGCTTTCTTTGGAAGCATTCTGTAATATTAGGTAATATGTGACATATATGCATAAAGAAGAGAGACATGCGCTCGAGTACGTGGAGATAGGGAAGCTGCCCGCCAAGCCTAGAAAGAAAGGCATAGTAGAGGTCAGAGTGCCGTATTACGCCTCATCAGCAACCTTGACATATATCCGCGACCTGCTTGATGCATGGGGAGAGTATTTCGACGGGATGAAATTCGCATGCGGTACAATGAGGCTTATGAAGAAGAAACATGTGGAAGAGATAATCAAGATGTGCCATGAGCATGACGTTTACGTCTCCACAGGCGGTTTTGTCGAAAGGGTCCTGCTGCAGGGCGAAGAAGCTGTAGACAGGTATTTCGAAGAGTGCAAGGAGCTAGGCTTTGATGTCATAGAGATATCAAGCGGATTCGCTCAGATAAGCCTCGAAGACAAGCTTGCAATGGTAAGGAAGGTCAGGAAGATGGGCATGAAGCCAAAACCTGAGATATCCCTGATGATAGGGGCAGGGGCAGGAACGCACATCGCAGGATATAAAACCAGGCTAAGGCCGTTAAGCGACTTCTTCAGCGAGGCCAGAGCGCAAATCAAATCAGGCGCAGGGGTTATAATGATAGAGTCTGAAGGTCTGACAGAGGACCTGCCTCCCAACAAATGGCGAAAGGATGTCATCATGAGGCTGATAAAAGAGTTCGGGTATGAAAGATGGATGTTTGAGGCCGCAGAGCCGGAGGTCTTCAAATGGTACCTTCTTAATGTATCAAAGGAGGCAAACCTTTTCATAGACCACACGCAGGTTACAGAATTTACAGCATGGCGCCTCGGATTATGGGGCGACCCCGGCATATGGAAAGGCAAGAAAATAAGCTATAAAGGCGAGAAACGATGAAAGAAAAGAGATGGAGGGTTGCCATACTGCCCGGAGACGGCATAGGCCCGGAGATAATAAAGTCAGCAACCCCCATAATGACCATCATAAACAGAAAATTCATGATAGATATGCAACTTACCCAAGGCGAGGCCGGATTAAACTGCATCAGGAAATATGGCACGAATCTTCCTGAAGTTACGCTTGAACTTCTTAGGAAAAGCGACTGTGTGGTAAAAGGGCCAATGACCACTCCGGAAGGCAGTAAATCAGAGACGAGCGCAGCTGTGAAGATAAGGAAGCTATTTGACCTTTATGCAAACGTAAGGCCAGCAAAATCAATGCCCGGCGTCAAAGGGCTTCGGGATGATATCGACATGGTCATAGTCAGGGAGAATACCGAAGGCATGTATTCAGGCCTTGATTTTATGCTGGACAAGGAGACGGCATTCAGCGTCATGGTGATAACCAAAAAGGCGAGCGAGAGAATAGGCAGGTTCGCGTTCGAACTCGCAGAGAAGAGAAAGAAACATGTGACTATAGTGCACAAAGGGAACATACTGAAGTCTTCCAACGAGCTTCTAAGGAAGTCGATAGAGCGTGTCGGCAGGCGCTACAAAGGCATCGTTGTCGATGATGCCCATGTAGACGCCATGGCGCAGTGGCTGATAAAGAACCCGCAGAAATACGACGTGATAGTGACCGAAAACCTTTTCGGCGACATCCTCTCAGACGAAGCCGCAATGGTTGTGGGAGGGGTCGGAACAAGCCCCTCTGCAAACATAGGGGACAGGTATGCGATGTTCGAGCCTGTGCATGGCTCTGCACCAAAATATGCTGGCCAGGATAAGATGAATCCAATCGGAATCATAATGGCTATCAAGATGATGTACGAGTGGATGGGCTACACCGGAGCAACAAAGTCGATACAAAAAGCGGTTGAAGAGTCTGTCAGAGCCGGCATTAAAACTTATGATCTCGGAGGCACAGCAAGCTGCTCAGAAGTCGGCAGGTACATTGCCGATTCAATAGCGGGGAATAAATGAGAAATATATACGACGTAATCATAGTGGGAGGGGGAATAACCGGGGCATCGCTTCTTTATACGCTTAGCAGATACACTGACATAAAGAAAATCCTAATGCTTGAGAAATACGGAGACCTCGCCACACTGAATTCAAACAGCAAGAACAATGCCCAGACGCTGCATTTTGGCGATATCGAAACCAATTATTCGCTGGGAGAGTCTGAAAGGATAAAAGGCGAAGCTGAGAGGGTACTGGCATACTTCAAAAATAAGGATCAGAAAACAAAGCTCGGAGTTATAGAAAAATGCCAAAAGATGGTGCTTGCCGTAGGAGGTGACGAGATAAGCGCTATAGAAAAGATATACAGCTCGGGCTTAAAGAGGCTCTTTCCGCGCCTTGAGTTAATAGGCAAGAGAGAGATAGGCAGCCTAGAGCCAAACATAGTGAAGGGCAGAAGTAAGGATGAGGAAATCGCCGCGCTACTTTCAAATACAGGGTACATGATAGACTTCGGAAAACTGACACATATGTTCGTGGCCGATGCAGTGCTTGCCAAAAACAAGAAGATAGACGTCTTGTTCAATGCAAAAGTAAGTAGTATGGAAAAAGAGGAAAAAGGAGAGGTCTATTCTCTCAAGACAGACAAAAACAAGTATTATGCAAGGTTTGTCGTGTTCGCTACCGGAAGCTACAGCCTTTATTTCGCAAAATCGATAGGCATAGAAAAGAATCTTTCTATACTCTCAGTAGGAGGCGGTTTTTACACCTCGCCGAGGGTCCTCAAAGGCAAGGTGTACAGGGTGCAAAAGGGAGGGATACCGTTTGCCGCAGTGCATGGCGATCCAGATATAACAAACCCAAACATTACAAGATTCGGGCCTACTGTGACGATACCCCCCATGCTTGAGAAAAAACACCTCAATACCGTCGTAGATTACATGAAAACCTTCGATTTCGACATACCTACGTTCTTAAGTCTGGAAAAGATATTGCTCAATAAGGATATCAGAAGGATAATCTCAAGGAATGTCGAATATAAGATACCGGGGTTAGGAAAGTATGAGTTCCTCAAGAAAGAAGCCGCTAAGATCGTGCCGAACCTCAGATATGCTGATTTAAGCCTCAAGGGAGATATCGGCGGCATAAGGCCCCAGCTGATAGATGAAAAGAAGCACTCTCTTGTGCTGGGAGCCGGTAAGATAAAGCACGATGGGGTAATATTCACAGTAACCCCATCGCCAGGGGCCTCCTCCTGCCTTGCGAACGCACTGAAGGATACGCTATACATAACAGAGTATCTAAGCAAGGAATTCTACAAAGAGAGATATGCAAAGTCGTTAGGCAAAAGTGACATCCTGCCAGCCGTAAACGGCGTGGGCTTCTCAAACGAAACACGATAAATTCATAT
>CAZOFK010000035.1:0-4519 GCA_964579185.1 Microcaldota archaeon | reverse complement strand
ATCCCGCCTCTGAAGAGTGTGGGATTTCCCGCTCACTGTGTTTAAACGGTCAGATAAAAGCGGGCCGAGCGCAGCTGTAAGACATGCGCCTCACCTCTGCCCGAGAGGTACGTATTTCAGATCTAATTCTCCTGTATAATAATCAAGAGGCCTTATAAGCCTGTTGTTCTGCCAGTATTCGATCATGTGCGCACACCAACCTACCATCCTGCTCGTTGCGAAGAGGGGGGTGAAAAGTTCCAAAGGTATGCCTACTGATGCGTATACAGGGCCTGAAAAAAAGTCCACATTAGGCCATATCCCCTTCTCCTTGCCCAGCCTCTCAACCATAATCTTCTCGGCTCTGAGTTCTATGGCTGTCAGCCTTTTGATCTCTTCCGAAGAGTTTTTTTGTAAATCCTCAAGATAAGCCTTGATTATCTTCGCCCTGGGATCGTATGTCTTGTAAATCCTGTGGCCAAAGCCCATAATCCTCTGCTTTCCAGCAAGCGCCTCTTCTATATACCTCTCAGTATTTTCAGGATCGCCGATGGCATACAGCATTCTGAGAGCCGCCTCATCAGCACCTCCGTGAAGGGGCCCTTTAAGCGCAGATACACCTGCCGTTACAGCCGCATACATGTCGCTAAGCGTGGAGCCTGCAGCTATTGTGGTGAACGTGGAGGCGTTGGAGCCGTGCTCAGCATGCAAAATCATCATTATGTCTATAATCTTAGCCTCCTTCTCAGAAGGCTTCTCGCCTTTCAGCATGTAGAGGAAGTTCTCAGCATGGTCCAGTGATTTGTCCGGCATTGCATACTCAGCGCCATTTCTGAATCTGCCTATCGCTGCAGTAAGACTTGCCACCACCGATACCAGCCTTATGCTCTTTCTCATGTTCGCATCGTATGAGCTGTCATAAGCATCTTTGTCGTAAGCCGGCAACGCGGAGAGTGCCGTCCTCAGAGTATCCATCGGATCAGACTTCGCAGCCATCTCCCTGACCATCCCGAGAACAGCATCTGGGATGTCACGGAATCCCTTAAGCTGCGAGGTGAAGACCTCAAGCTCGCTTTTCGAAGGCAGCCTGCCGTAAAGGATAAGGTAGCAGACCTCCTCATATGAAGAATTCTGCGCAAGCACTTCGATAGGATATCCCCTATAATAGAGTCTTCCTCCATGTCCGTCAATCATGGCTATCTTGCTCTCTGCAAAATATATCCCATCAAGCCCATGATTTATGGCGGGTTTTTCAGGCATCGTTATCAAATACAATGAAAAGCCATATTTTATATAACCATATCTATCTGCAGGCAGGAGCGCTGCAGCTTTAGCCTGCGCGCTCCATCTCCACCCGTAAACTGCATGGGCTTTCCCTGCGTCATGCAATCACACTCAGTTGAATGCATCTACTTTATGACTACAGTGTCTGATATCTCTACGATCCTGTCTACGCTATAAGTGACTGTGGTGCCGAAGCTTGTGTTGACAAGCAGCCTTCCTCTCCTTATATCTAAGCCGGATATCTTTCCTATAAGCGCACCCAATTCGTTTACAATGAGCTTATCCTTGAGCCTCTTTGACTTGAGAACGCGCCTGCGCAGCAGGCTTACGAAGTATGACACGCCTACGCCGATGGCTATGGCCGCTATAGTATAAAGCAAGAACTGGCTGAAATAGATCTGGCCTATGATCCACGCCATAAGCGAATAAAGAAGCACCCAGAGTATGAGAGAGGAGCCTATATACATGCCGTACTTAAACTCCCTGAAGAAGCTCTTTGATATCTTCACATCAATTATCCTGCCTAAAAGATAAAGTATGAGCACAAGGGGCAGAAAGATGAGGAAGCCCTCCACAGCGTACTCCAACTGCAGGCCAGAAGCTGCAGCCGAAGGCAGCTGCGCGTTATAATCACCTACGGCTATGAAAACGCTTATTGCGAGGAAGACAAGAGCTGCGAAGTAGAATGCAAAGCTCACCCTGTCTATGCTAAACCCGAAGCCCCTGAATGAGTTTATCAGAGTGTCTTCGAACCCGAAGCCCTTTACGAGCAGGTATAAGCCTATCAGCGCCGCAGGAAGCTCCCAGCCTAAGCCTATGAAGTAGCTTACAGCAAAAAGCAGTATAAGAAGGGCCGGTATTCCGAATATTATGCGCGAATAGTGCGGCTCCTTCAGCTTCTCAAGCACAGCGAAGTATGTGTTCTCAAGGCCCTCTGCCTGCTTGAGGGTCACTATCCTAACGCTGTTTATCTTCACCCTTGACTGCACTATCGGCAGTACCCTCTTGTCGCTAGCTCCGTCTGTGACAAAGAGGCATGAATCTGCCTTGTACTGCTCAAGGATGAGCTCCAGCTGCCTTGCAACTTCCCTATCCGCATCATAGCCTTCTGTCTCTGCGCCTGTCACAGTGGCAACATTAACAGCATGCCCCTTCTCCTTGAGCTCGTCATAGATCTTTACGGCCTCAAACATCGCGTTCGAGTCTGTGTCCTCAGGATCGGCAAGCGCAAGCTGCGTAGCAGCATTGAGGTTCTGCACCCTCCCGATGAGCGGCCCGCTAATCTTTGTCTTCCTGTAAAGATCGTTGTCTATATCTACAGCAAGGACAAGTATTCTCTCCTCCTTGTCCTTTCCGCTTATCCTGTTGCGCGCCATCCAATCAGATAACCATTGCATGAAAACCTATAAATTCGTAGCAGATAGGTTCGCTTCCCAGCCTGTAGAATGCAGAGACACTACCATAGCCCACGAATGCTTATCCAAAAAACGCGCAGCCTGGAAAATAAGCCCCTGAAGCATTGTACGCTCAGTTAAAGAGCTTCACCCTTATTACCTTCTTTTCCCTGATTTCCCTAAGGGAGTAGTATACAACCAAGAGCAGTATGGTAAGTATCACGCCTATGGCCAGCACCGTCTTGCTCAAGCCTGTAAAGAATGCAAGCAGCAGGACTATGCCAAGTATGGGGAGATACGGATAAAGGGGCATCACGAAAGGCGATTTAACGCCACGCCTTCTGAAATGCATCACGTCGAAGCCTATCAATAGGTAATCGAACATCAGCCCGAAATTTGCAATAGACGCTATTACGTATATGTTTCCTGAGAAGAGCATGGCTATCCCTATCATTGCAGATATGAGTATGCCGTTCTCGGCCGTGTCCTTCTTTTTATTGTACTTCCTGAAGAATCTCGGAAGGAGATGATCCTCGCTCATCTGGTACAGCGACCGCGAGGAACTGAGTATCATCGCCACTGTAGCAGAGACTGTAGCTACAAGCGCCCCAAGATCAGTTAGAAGCATAAGCCATGAAGGAGCGTTAGAATGTTTCAGCACGTAAGCCAGAGGGTCTGCAGTCAAAAGGCTCTTATATGAACCCGAGGGGACAAGCAGCAGCATCGCGAGCACTACAAGCACATACACAACTATGCTTATAACCACTGCAGCCAATATGGCTTTCACATAGCCTCGCGCGCCGCCTCTGATCCTGTCAGTTATCGTCGATATAGACTGGAAGCCCGAATATGCGAAGAAGACAACAACGCTTGCTGCGAATATGCTTCCTAAAGCGCTTCCTGAAGCACTAAAAGAGAGGGCATGCATTCCGTTAGGCCTTGAAAGCACTAAGAATACTGCAAAAGCCACGAAGATAAGCAGTATGGCTATCTTTATCATGACTAAGCCGAAGTCCATCTGCGCAGCCTTCTTCACCCCTAGCATGTTCACCAGTGACAATACCACTATGAGGACAATGGCAAAAAGTATTGGATATGCTCCGATAGCGCTGCCAAAAACAAGGTTGGAAAGGTACGAGCCGAATCCCAGGGCAATGGCAGAAATGGATACTGCCAGTGCCATATATCTGAGCATGCCTGTCATGAAGCCTAGCTCGCTTCCGAATGCCTTGTATGTATAGGAATACGATGCACCCCTCACATTCGGCATAAGTGAACCAAGCTCTCCCAGTTCAAGCGCTATGATTAGCGCTGCGATCCCGACTATGACAAATGCCCACAGGGCATCGGCACCAGCAAGCGCAATAGAGGTGCCGCTCAGCACGAATATGCCTGCGCCGATTATAGCACCCAAGCCTACAGCCGCAGCCACAGCGGTGCCGACCTTGTTCCCCCCATTCCCCTGCATAGAAAAGCCAAATGCCAGTTACATGCGCTGTGACATCCTACTATGTTGATTCGACTGCAGCAGAACGTCGCAGTCAATGATGTTTACCGGTTAACTCATACTTTACCTTACAATCTTTTATACCCAATCTTTTATACCTTTACACCAAATCCATAATGTTCTACTATACATCGCATATGATACTCTGACTTTCATTATGGGAAAGAAGGCGTTAGTCTCCACACACGTCGCTAAAAAAGAGGGTGTCACTCAACGCCCCTCTTTTTCCCTCAAGGCCTGTAGTTTTATCCTCAAGTTCGTACCTCTCCCTCCTGTCTAGAGGTAGTCTGCAGTGCATCTAACACAGTCACAGTCAACACAGCTCCATCTCTAACCCTTCCTCTCGCAAGCAACA
>CAZOFK010000034.1:0-8033 GCA_964579185.1 Microcaldota archaeon | reverse complement strand
GTGAAGAGATTACGCTGTTAGCTGAGAAGACATTTGCAGCCGAGACTGGTGCGTCTATGCCTATGCCTGCTATAACGCCTTCATCCAGTCCGTTTGTTGTTATCGAGCCGATGTTTGAGGACTGGTATCCTATAGAACCGCACGGTGCCCCGGGAATGCCTGGATAACAGTTTCCTTTAGGTGCGTTTATAGTAGAAGCCCATGAAAATGAGTCAAGAAGTACGTCTCCGTCTGCAGCGCCGAAGATGTAAGAGGCTGCCCCAGGAGGCAGTAGCATTGAAGTAGTATTGCTTGTATACGCGAATGAGAGGCTGTTGCTTCCTGCAGGGGTGTTTATAAGCACAGTGCTTCCCTGCTGGTGCATGCCTGTTATGTTGTAGAGCATTGCTGTGAAAGGACCGAAGCCGCCGTTTGCAATAAGCGAGAAGGTCTCGGTCTGGCCTGAATCAAGGACTGTGTTGCTTGCGAATAGCCCTAATGAGGTATTTGTGTTTAGCGTAGCCGCGTTTGAAGGCGTTGAGTTAAGCGTCTCAGGGGTCGAGGCACTATCACTTACCTGCAGTTTGAAGCTGTAGGTTCCCTGCGGCGTTGAGTTGCTTGTTGCGAAGATGCACCTTACTGTGTTTCCGCCCAGAGCTGTCGGATCCTGCTGTATTAGATTTCTTGCAGTGTGATTGTTGCTGAAGAGTGCAGGGTCAGAGCACATAAGAGGATATCCATCGAAGAGCGTAGAGTTGGTTACATATGGCATGTTGTCATAGCTTATTAACCACTCATAATAGTAAGGAGGTGTGCCGGTTATAGGTATTGTAGAGGTCACATTCTCTGTCTGGCCCTGGTCAAGCGTTGAATTTGATATGCCCGGGGTTGGAGGCGGTGTAAGCGCGGTGTTGACCTTTATTGTATTGGTGGATGTGGCAAAGGTGTAGGTGTTGTTGGGTCCCGTGTCAGTGATTATTGCCTTGTAGCTGAACGTTCCTGTGTTGCCTGTTATGAATGACACAGTATTGCTTGAACCTGGTCTTGGGATTATCACGTTGCTACCTTCCTGTCTACTGCCAGTAATATTGTAAAGCTCAACATCGAATGGCCCTTCCCCGTTTATTACGCTTATAGTGTATGTCTCGGTCTGGCCTGAATCGAGCACTTCCCTGCTTGGAGTCAATGTCGCGCTAGGAGTAGGATACACACTGAAGCTCTTATGCGCAGACTCATTTATAGCATTTACAGAGGCGCTGTCTTTGACTACCACATATGCATAGTCGCTGCCCAGCACTGCTGCATTTGAAGTGAAGCTGTATGTGTTTGAGGATTGGAATCCAGAATAGCGTATTGTGCCGTCTGTCAGTGCGTTTTTGACTATGAAGTTGTATGTGTAAGGGGCTGTGCCTCCGCTTCCTTGCGTGCTTGAGAGAACTACGGTCTGGCCTTCGTCAAATACCGTATCGTTTATAGAGAGGTTAGGCGCAAGAAGCAGTGAATCTACCAGTATGGTGTTGCTTGCTGAGTCGAAGACGTACGGAGTTGATGCTCCTAGGTCGGTGGCTATGCCGTTGTAAGTGAATAGACCTGTAGCTCCTGCGATGAAAGATATGCTGTTGTTTCCGGGAGTGCTTGTTATGGTTACATTGCTGCCCTGCTGGTGCATGCCTGTTATGTTGTAGAGCATTGCTGTGAAAGGACCGAAGCCGTTAGTGACTGCAAAGGTGTAGGTCTCGGTCTGGCCTACGTCTAGCACTGTGTTGCTAGGGTTTATGGTCAGCGTTGGGGCAATGCGTACTATTATGGTGTTTGCGATGGAGTTAAAGGTATGGGGAGGGAGCGTGCCTGTGTCTGTTGCTATTGCGTTGAATGAGAGTGTTCCTGTTACATTCGCAATGAAAGAGATAAAGCCAAGGATGCCTCTTGTTATAGTGATATTTGAACCCGTCTGCGTTCTTCCTGTCATATTGTAAAGCTCGGTGTTGAAAGGACCGAAGCCTCCGGTTATATTTATAGCAAATGTTTCTTTTTGGCTTGTATCCAGGTATGTATTGCTAGGCTCTAGTGTTATTCCTGGAGCCGGGTTTATGCTAAGGATGCTCTCAACTGAGTTAAATGTGAAAGGTACGGTGGTGCCTTTGTCTGTAGCTACAGCATTGAAGTAATAGGTCTTCTGCGCGGCTGCCAGTTGAATGGTAAGTGTGTTTGAGCCTCCTGGAAGCTGTATTATCACATTGCTTCCCTGCTGGTGCATGCCTGTTATGTTGTAGAGCATTGCTGTGAATGCCCCTGTGCCTCCTGAGACAATAACATTGAATGTGAATGCCTGGCCTCCGTCCACTGTGACAAATCCATTAGGCGTGAGCGCAAGGGTGGGTGTAGGATTGACAGTCAGATTTGCAGTCTGACTTGCAGTTGCAGGTGTTGTTGTTCCTCTGTCTGTCAATGTAACAGTAACATGATAAGGAGAAGGCGAACTTGTCGGAGCATTTACTTTGCAGGTGGTATTTGATGGGCCGCTGGTGCATCCTGAAACTATGTTCAGGCCGGCCTGCACATTCCATGTATAGGTATAATTGCTGTTGCCTGTTCCTCCGCTTCCGCTGGCTACAAAGGTTATCTGCTGCCCTGCATCAAGCGTTGAGGTCTGATTTGTGATAGAGACAACGAGTGCTGGGAATACCTTGACATAGATGGTGTTGGAAATTGTAAACGGAGGTGTCGTGCCTGTGTCTGTGACTACTGTGTTGTATGAGTATGTTGTGGGGGTTAATGCTCTGGGGCGCTGTACACAGCGATAGGTGCGGGGACCTCCACTGAATATCCCACAAAGATTTGCGTTTGTGCTGGTGTTGTAGAAGGTCACGTTGTAAGACCCTGTTCCCCCTGAAACAGTGGTTTGCAGTGACGTTGCTTGGCCAGAATCAACTATTGCATTAGTAACTGAGAAAGGTATGTTGAGTGTATGCTTTATGTTTATGGCTGCTGTTGCACTGGCCTGAACGCCTACAGAGTCGGTGGCAACGACTTTTATGGTATTGCTGCCAACGCCTGGAAAGGAGGCTAGGTTTGACTCCGGTTCGCCCACTGCGCATGTACTGTTTGCGATAACGCTGAGGCATCCTCCAAACGGTGTGCCTGCCAAAATGAAGTTCACTGTGTATGGCGGCGTTCCGTATGACGGTGTACCTGTCCATGTTATATTATTGGGAGCGAGAAGGAGTTGGTTAAGATCAAAGGTGTTTGAGGTAGGAGATATCGAAACAGTTGGATGATGGTTGACCGTTATCATGGGGGTCGTCCCTGTGTCTGTGCCTCCTACAGAATCGGTAACACTCACTGAGAATCTGCAGTTGCTGCTTGCACCTGATGAGTGGTAAGTAAATGAGCTGACGTTGCCTGGGTTACTGAAGCCGGGGCATGAAGAGCCGGAATGCACGCTCCATGAGTAGGTATAAGGCGGGGTGCCGTGAGTTGCGCTGGCAGAGATAGTGAGGTTTTGACCTTCGTCTATGGTTACAGGAGAGGCCGGGGCTGTTATTGCGACAAGAGGAAGAGGGTTGACTATTAGCAGAGCAGAACCTGAGAGTGCGTTAACCGGAGAGAGATACTGTGAATCTGTCACTTTTGCACAGTAATAGGTGTTACTTGGCGGACTGAGTGTTGTTGTTTGCGAGGTTCCGTTGAGCACATATGTATTTACTATATTTGTATCTGATGAGCATATTGCTGAACTCCCGGAATAAATTACCAGTGTGTAGCCAGGAGTGCCACCTGACCAGGTTGTGTCAAGTGTAGAGTTAAGGCCATTGTCTATGGGGTTGCGAGAAAAGCTTATCGTTGGTGCTGTGAGTGCCTGATGTATATAGACGTCTGCAAGTGCAGAGGAATTGTTTGCAGTGTTGCTTGAATCTGCGGCTGTGAAGTTGTAGCTGTACGGCGAGCCTCCGGGGTTGAAGATTATACAGCCTGGAAAGTAGTTACCCGTATAGATCGGTGCTGATCCGAAAGAATGGGCAGGGCCGGAATTAGTAACCAGCATGCAGGGCCCTCCATCTGCTGGAAGCGGTGTAGTTACGCGCTCGCTGAAGCGGTAAGATCCGCTTCCTCCGGTAGTTGTTACACTGAACATAGTGTACCATGCCGGCGGGATGGTGTTATAGTCAACGTTGACCGTGCTTGGAAGGACTGTTATTGAAACCGGGGTATAGGCGTAAACTATTGTGGCAGTGTATGCTGCGCCCATCAAAAAGAGAACCACTGAGAAGAAAAATACAGAGAGTAGTTTATTTTTCATATAACCCCGGATAAAATATATCACATTGTTATAACACATGGTTATAATGTTTAGTATCGATGATGCTTCCGCATAATGCTGACATAACCTCCACTTCGACCTCCACTATCCACTCTAAATGAGCGGATCTAAAAAACACAATACCTACTTATTCTAAGTCAATGTATTTAAACTTTTCTGAGTCTGCAGCGAAAGATTTAAGAATATTTCTATTGACTTGCAGGGCGTTGACATTTACATTCTAACACCTCGTCAAGGCAGATCTCTCACATCGCATATCTTATTGCATAAGCAAGAAGACAGGAAAATGGATTGAGATCTTTTTCAGGCCCACAAACCTATTCTTCGACATCCCGAATACCTCTTTTGATCTTGAGAAGATACGTTCTATGGCCCAGCTCTTTCCATAATCTGGTAGATTCTTCTCTTGTTTTATTACAAGAGCAACTATGTGCTTTGTGAACTTCTTTCTATGCCCATACCTCAACACGATGACCTGCGCAGCGGCCCAAACCTCCACCATTGCATCATTCTCCTGGCAAGAGCGACCAATGCCCACAGTAGACCTCATACTCACATTTCACGACGACAAAAGGGAAGAGAAAACCCTGCGGATTTTATAGGATGGTAAAGTTCTTATTTTGTCAGGCTCCTATTGCGGGCCCTATATTGCCTCGGCGTGTGGAGAGAATGTTATCGTATATGAATGTATGTGAATAAGTACAGCTGCTGCATCAAAACCAGATAGTATGCGGCCGGTGCAAAAGAAAAGGTCAGATTTATTAATCAGTATGTACTAAAAGGATAGTATGGCATTTACGAATTCTGCAACAGCCACAACATGCTAGTCTTACCTAGCTGGCAGAATCTCTGAAAATGCATTTCTCTTTTTGGAGCTTCTTGCCAGAGGCAAGTTTATATTTGGTGAGAAAGATGGCAAGAAGGTGTTTGGAAACACAGCATAATAGATAGGTATATGCATACTGCAGGAATCGCGTGCATCAGATGCGCTAAGCAGAGTACTGCTGTATTTATGGCATCTGAGATGCTTGAAAGAAGGTGCACGGATGCGCGTACATGGTGGTTGCATGCGTAGCGTAAGGATAAGGGTTCCTGCAACATCGGCCAATCTGGGCTCGGGCTTCGACATATGCGGCATAGCGCTTGCCATGCCTTACGACGAGATGCGCGTCTCTGTAGCATCTGCCGATTCTGTAAGGTCTGTGGGCAGATACAGCGTGCCTGAATCACTTGGAGAAAACACATGCGGGCCTGTTGTCGCAAGCATGAAAAGGGATTTTGGGATCGGCGAAGGCATAGGCATAGTGATTGAGAAGGGGATAAAGCCCGGGGGAGGCCTCGGCAGCAGCGCTGCGAGCGCAGCTGGCACCGCATTCTGCATAGACAGGCTATTCACGCTGCGTCTGAGCAAGGAGAAGCTTGTGCATTATGCGTCGCTTGGTGAAAGCGTCTCGGCAGGCATACCGCATATAGACAATGTAGCGCCTGCGATATTCGGAGGCTTTACAATTGTGGTAGGCAGGGAGCCAATTAGGATAAGGAAAGTGCATATAAAGAGACCATTAGATGCTATAGTGGTACTTCCGGAGAAGGGAAAGCCCTCGACAAAAGCAGCGAGGGCTGTGCTGCCCGAAAGTATTGCGAGGCAGGCAGCGCAGCGCAACATGGAAAGGCTTGCCTCGCTCATATGCTCATGCATAGACAGCGACGTGAAGGGTGTGATAAGGTCTATGGGTGACGACATAGCAGAACCTGCGCGGGAAGGCGCAGGTATGCTTCCCCATTTTTATGAGATAAAGAAGCTTGGCGAAAGGTTCGGCTACGGTGTCGCTGCAAGCGGCGCAGGGCCTGCTGTGCTTTTGCTTGGAGAATCTGGGAATCCTAAAAAGAGCCTTCTGTTGAAAGGCGTGAAGGAAATCTTTTTAGAGAAGCATGAGATAATAGCAAGCAGCGTACAGGAACACGGAATAACGGTTTTGTAGGTATAGATTGTATGGATGTCTCGTTAGTCTGTATAGATTGCGGCGCTGCGCACGAACCTGAAGCAGTATGGCGCTGCGAAAGATGCAGTGGCCTGCTTGATGCCAAGATATCTGGTGTCGATATATCGAGAGAAGAGCTCGACAGGAGGCTGGGCGCTACTGCGCTGCCTTACAGCAGCGGCGTGTGGCGCTACAAGGAGCTTATAAATCCTTTTGTTGACAATGCAGTTATAGTCTCAAGGCATGAAGGCAACACTGCCATATATTCGAGCAGCGCCATTTCTGAATTCGCTGGCCTGGATACCATCTACATGAAGCATGAAGGCGGGAATCCTACAGGCTCGTTTAAAGACAGGGGCATGAGTGTTGGAGTTTCAGAGAGCGTAAGGCTTGGGCGCGTAAGAGTAGGGTGCGCCTCTACTGGCAATACCTCGGCGTCGCTTGCGTCGTATGCATCAACTGCAGGTATTACATCGGTGGTCTTCGTGCCTTCTGGAAAGATAGCGCAGGGGAAGCTCTCGCAGACGCTTGCATATGGGGCCAGGGTCATGCAGATAAAGGGCAATTTTGATGACGCGATGAGGCTTGTCCAAGAGGCAGCGCAGAGGCTTGGTATATACCTCTTGAATTCTATAAATCCCTGGAGGATAGAAGGGCAGAAGAGCATTGCGTTTGAACTCATGCAGCAGCTCAAGTGGCAGGATCTTGACTGGGTAGCCGTGCCTGCAGGCAACCTGGGAAATACCTCTGCTATAGGAAAGGCCCTCCTTGAGCTGGAAGGGCTTGGGATGATAGAACGTGTGCCGAGGCTTGTTGCAGTTCAGGCTGAGGGCGCAAACCCGTTCTACAGGATGTGGAGGGATGGATTAGAGAGCCTAAGGCCTATTGAACCTGAGACGCTTGCAAGCGCCATAAGGATAGGCAACCCAGTAAGCTGGAAGAGAGCCATCGGCATGGTGAAAAAGACAAATGGTGTGGTAGAGTCTGTCTCTGACCAGGAGATACTGGATGCCAAGGCCGTTATCGATTCCAATGGCATAGGCTGCGAGCCTGCATCGGCTGCCTCTCTTGCAGGAGTGAAGAAGCTTTCAGAGAAAGGTGTTATAAAGCCTGATGAAAAGGTTGCCTGCATACTGACAGGAAGCATGCTTAAGGATCCTGAGACTACGCTTAGGTACCATTCGGGCACGCTGCCAGGAATACTCTCCTCGCATATGAACAAGGCCATCGACGTTGATGCGGACATTGAGAGCATTGTTGCAGGGATTGAGCGCACACCATGAGCCAGTGGTTACTCCTGCCTGTATTGCAACACTTTGTATACTTCGCTTCCTTCGCTTACGCGATACTTTAGCTTTACGCCTACTGAATCTCCGGCATGCGCTTCGCTTACCTCAGCGTGGTCTATCTGCATACTCATGACCTTCTGCCTTACCGCCTCCTCCTCGCTGCCTATTTCTATTATATCGCCAGTGCTTAGATCCTGCTCCAGCTTTATAGCTGCTACATTTATCTTATCGAAATAGCGCTCTATGCTTCCTATGCGCACCTTGCCGGTATCGGCATGCTGCCTCTCTGCCCTTGCTTCTTTTTCCTCTATGGTATTGATGACATCCATTGCGTTGTCAAGGCTTTCCATATTATTGCCTCTCTTATTCTGCTGCAGTCAAATCAATATAGTAGTATGCTGTGTTGAATAATTCCTAATCCTTTACGACTGTAACCTATTTATTGGTGCCTGTCATTTGTAA
>CAZOFK010000033.1:0-8042 GCA_964579185.1 Microcaldota archaeon | reverse complement strand
CTGAAGGTGCATCGTAATGGACTATAGGCTAAAAAGGCACATAACGAACACACTGCTATATGCAGTGATAATAACGGCGTTGGCAGGGATCATAAAGCAATATACAACATTAGGGACGGTTTTCTTCCTTGTCGTGAGTGTTATTGTGTTAGCTGCCGACAGATATGTGGAAAACAAACATCTGAAAGAAAAAGAGGAACGAAAAACGCCCCCATTCACTCGCCGCACTAAAGCGCGGTATTTCTCTGGGCTCAGTGATGAAAGGGCAGAGACAGACTTTACTCTTCAGCCTGGCTTTCGGCAAAGACCGCTTTCTCAACCATCTCCTTTATCCTTTCCGGTCGGTACTCAAGCCTTATAAGCTTCGTGTGTCCGCGTATGCCTTTGCCAGACTCGTAAGAGGCTATTATACCCTGCATCTCAAGATCTGCAATATACCTTCTGTAGAGCCTAGCGCTCTTCGGTTCTTTATGTACGGACTCCGATATAGAAACATACCTTCTGAAGATGTCACCGCTGAGCATATATGTATCACTCTCATCATTAAGCTTCTTGTATAAACTCCCCTTTGCAGCCATGGTGGCTATAGCATAGAGTATGAGCTGCTGGTGCATAGGCAGCGTGCTTATAAGTTCATATGCAATTTCCTCTTCTGCATACCTTGCAGCCTCATTCACCTCGTTTGGCGTTACTGCATGCATGCCCCTCTCCTCCGCTAGCTCACCAGCCTTTGACATTATCTTGAGAGCGAGCCTTGCGTCTCCGCTCTCCTTCGCTGCTATGGCCCCAGCGAGGTTCATCGAGGCAGGATCCACTACCCCTACCTTAAATCCTTTATCTACCCTGTCCTTTATTATGGAGACAAGCTCAGTGGAGTTATACGGTGGGAAAACAAGTTCATTCTCATAAAGGGTTGAGAGGCTTCTCGGATCAAGCTCGTTCTTAAAAGATATCTTGTTAGATATCCCTACTATCGTTATGCCGCCTGATTTTATGTCACTGTTTGCTCTTGTAAGCGTATATATAAGATCATCAAGATCCTTGATTATATCTATCTCATCAAGCACCGCAACAAGGACCTTCTCATCTTCTTCAATCCAGTTTATCATTTTCTCGTATATCTCGATAAATCCAAAGCCCCTCTTCGCGTAGAAAGGTATATGGTCCCCAGCTATCTTGCTAAGAACCCTGTACCTGGAATTATAAATCCTGCAGTTTATGTATGATATCCTAGCTTTTATCATAGGTATAGTTTTTATCTTCTCAACCACGTGCTTCATGCACGATGTCTTGCCCGTGCCTGTTTTTCCGTATATAAAAACATTTCTCCCTCTTTCTCCCCTCAACGATGGCGTAAGTGCCCTTTCTATATCCAGTATCTGCTTCTCCCTAAAAAGCAGCGCCTGCGGCAGGTAGTGCGGAGAGAGGACTGCTCTGTCATTGAAGATATCTGACTCTTTGAATAAATCAGCAAAAGCCTCTGCCATATCATCGCCCAGCTATGCCCCGCTTAACGTATAATCTTCCTTGCTATGCTTATATACTCTTCCTTTATCTCCGGATCAGCTCCGAACGGCACTATCCCCTCATCTGAAAGCCTTTGCATCTCCTTATTCTCTTTCACGCTGCCCAAGAACTCGCACCCGAGCTCTGAAGCTACATGCCTGCCCGAAAGTGCCTCTCCATTTGACATATTTTCTACAACGCCAAGAAGAGCGGCTCCGAGCCTCCTCGCCATCATTCCAGAGCGTATGGTATTTACAGCACTTATGCGCTGTGGTGTGGTGACAAGGACAAAGCCATCAAGCTCAAGAAGCTGTATGATCGAAAGCGGCGCATCGCTCGTGCCCGGAGGCAAATCCAACACAAGATAATCCAGGTCTCCCCACGCTGTGTTTTCGAGAAATTCAGATATCATCTTACCTATCATCGGTCCTCTCCATATTATAGGCATCTTTTCATCGTCCAAAAACATCGCCGTTGACATTACCTTTATGCCGTCCTTTTCCACAGGGATCAATGGATACTCACCGCTTATTCTAGAATCAAGCCCCAAGAAAAGTGAGATATTCGGGCAGTCCACATCAGCATCAAGAAGACCTACTCTCTTACCAAGACTGCTTAGTGCGTAAGCAAGGTTAACAGCGGTAGTCGTCTTTCCCACGCCCCCCTTGGCGCTGTAAATACCTACCTTATGCCTTATCGGAGCAAGCAGGTCCTTTATCCTCTTCTTCTGCTCTATCACCTTAAATATGGAAGGATGCATGAATGTGGGTTTCGCTTCTGCTCCGGCGCCGTCTGCCATTATACCACCAATTCTCTTACACTTCAAAGGCATATATTTCTTATCATACGGCCCAGTGCGTATACTACATACTCAGCAAGCCTCAAAAACACAGCAAGCATATTGCCATATTATAATCAACGTACCACTGCGATCAGACAATTTCTGATTCTCTGCAATAAAGGCAATCGAAAAGGGTCAAGCAAAACCCCGCGTTCCCGCTATGAATTTATAAATGTTGCTGCTTATATAATATATGACTTTATGCATTTCATATTTTTTTGCAAGTTTTGGGCTTTGCTATTTGTGTATAATATTTAGGTGTCATAATGTATCCGAATGTACAGGCTTATGATAGGGGCGTGATGTTCAACCCAGACGGCAGGCTATTCCAGGTTGAGTATGCCAAAGAGGCCGTCAGGAAAGGTGCAACATCTATAGGAATGATAGCCAAGGACAGCGTAATATTCGTGGCTCACAAGAATGTGACAGAGCCGCTAGCGATACCCTCGACAATACAGAAAGTCTTCAGGATAGACGCGCATATGGGTGCAACATACAGCGGCATGGTCTCAGACGGCCTTCACATAATAGACTTTGCAAGGGGGCGGGCGCAGAACCATAGGCTCATATTCAATGATGTGAAGTCGATAGAGGCTGTAGCGCATGACATCTCCGCTTACATGATGCAGGCAACCCAATACGGGGGGCTAAGACCGTATGCCGTTTCGCTTCTTGTTGGAGGAATCGACAACGGGCCAAAACTATTCGAGATCGAACCCGGCGCCTCTTTCCTAGGGTACAAGGCAGATGCCATAGGTTCAGGCAAAAAGATTGCAACAGAGATACTTATAAAGGAGTTCAAGGATAACATGAGCGTAGATGATGCAATAGCACTCGGTGTAAAGATAGTTAAGAAAGTAAGCGAGGAGAAACTCACCAAAGAGAACATGGATATAGGATATGTAGAAAAGAACGGCGAATACCACCTCCTAGGCCAGGAAGAGCTGCTCAACTATATCTAAAGCCTGTGGATCGTATGTCAAAAACAGTCGTAGCCCGATATATTGTAAGCGGCGAAGAGTTTGAGATATTTGTCGATTCTGATATGGCTTACGAATACATAACAGGCAAGCGCAAAGACCCAATGGTCGTGCTCCAGGCAGAAGAGGTGTTCAAAGACGCAAACAAAGGAGAGCGGCAGAGCCAGGATAAGATTAAAAAAATTTTCGGCACTACTGACATAGTGGTGATAGCCGATACCATACTCAAGAAGGGCACAGTGCCTATAACCACAGAGCAAAGGTCAAAGATGGTCGAAGAGAAGAAGAGGCAGATCATAAACATCATATCAATAAACTCTATAGATCCAAGGACAGGGGCGCCTCACCCACCGCAGCGCATAGAGAATGCGCTTGTAGAGGCCAAGGTGCAGATAGACCCGTTCAAGAACGCCAATGACCAGGTAGACGCAATACTCAAGAAGATAAACATAATACTCCCAATAAAATTCGCCTCGGCAAAGCTCAGCGTTGAGATACCTGCAGCATACGCCAACAGGTGTTACGGTATTCTTAAGCATTACGGACTGAAATCAGAGGAGTGGCTCCCAAACGGTTCGCTCAAGGTCTCGCTTGAATTTCCAGCAGGACTCAAAGAGGAGTTTTTCGAGAAGATAAACAGCATGACAAAAGGAGAAGCTATAGTTAAAACGGTGTAAAATATGAAAAAGCTGGTAATGCCTGGTGACATACTGCTGAATAAACCAATCAGGCTAGAGCATACGATTGTGGAGAACGGGAAGACACGCGCAATAGTGCTGGGCATCTTCGATGAAGAAAAGACGTCATTCATCCCCCTCGAGGGATTATGGTACCCGCGCGAGGAGGAGAGCGTGATAGGTATAATAGAGGAGGCAAAACTGAATGTGTATACTGTAAATCTAAACGCACCGTATAAAGGGATTATAATCTCAAAATATACGCGTGACAGGATAGTGAATGGCGATATAGTCGAAGCGGCAGTCAAGGAACTCGATAAGACAGGCACAGTTGTGCTGGCCAGGCCGAGGGTCCTGCACGGAGGCAAGGTGCTTTATGTAAAGCCTGCTAAGATACCGCGCATAATAGGCAGCAACAATACAATGATAAAGCAGCTCTGCAGCGGCACAGGGTCAAACATATACGTAGGCATGAATGGCATGATATGGATGGGCGGAGGAGATACTGACTTAGCCACAGAAGCTATACTCAAGATAACAAAAGAAGCCCACATATCAGGGCTTACGGACAGGATAAGCAAGATGCTCAGCGATGCTAACGCCAGGATGCGAGGAAAGGCATAGGGCAGAGCTACAAAGGTGTTACGATGAAGGACAAAGACAAAATGCAGCTTATAGTAGAAGGGAAAAGGCTTGACGGGAGAAGGCCTGATGAGTTGAGGAGCATAAAGATAACGACCAATGTCATCAAGAATGCCATGGGTTCAGCATATATAGAATGGGGAGCCAATAAGATAATTTCAGCGGTGTACGGACCGACAGAGGCCCTTCCCAGGCATACTGGAGATCCGGAAAAGGCTACCATAAAATGCAGATACACAATGGCTCCGTTCTCTTCCCTAGAAGAGCACGGCAGGCCCGGAATGAACAGGCGCGCAGTAGAGATATCAAAGGTAAGCAGCGAGGTCTTCGAGAACATAGTGCTTTTGGATAAGTTTCCTGGCAACGAAATAAACATCTTCATAGAGGTATTGCAGGGCGATGGAGGCACCAGGGCTGCTGGTATTACATGTGCTGCAGCAGCTCTCGCAATGTCAGGCATTCCTATAAGGGACATACCCTATGCCGTTTCAGTAGGCAAGATAAACGGCGTACTCGTGCTCGATATGAACAAGATAGAGGATAACTACTCTGATGCTGATGTGCCTATAGCAATAATTCCGAGAAACAGCGAGGTGACCCTGCTACAGATGGACGGCGCGCTGACAAGGGAAGAGCTATCAAAAGCTCTTGAAATGGCAAAGGCGGCAGGTAAAACGATATCAAAGCTCCAGAGGGAAGCAATCGAAGCGCAGTATGCCGAACTAGAGGCAGAGTAAGGTGATATAGATGCAAGTCAGAACAATAACTGAAGAATATATAAGGGACAGGCTACTCAAGGGCAGAAGAGAGGGAAGACAGGGGCTCCTCTCATACAGGTCAATACACATAAACCCTAAAACGATGCCAAATGCTGAAGGCTCAGCAGAAGTAAGCATAGGAGATACTAAGGTAGTGGCAGGAGTGAAGATAGACCTTGGCGAACCTATGAATGATACTCCTGAAGAAGGTACAATCTCTACTGCCGCAGAACTCCTCCCTATGGCCTCTGAGACATACGATCCCGGGCCGCCCTCTCCAGAGGCTATTGAGATATCCAGGGTTATAGACAGGGGCATAAGAGCCGCAGGCATAATAGACGCGACAAAGCTGTTCATAGAGGAAGGGAAAGTCTGGAATGTTTACATAGACGTATATGTGCTAAACTACGATGGGAACCTCTTCGACGCAGGTACACTAGCTGCAACCACAGCGCTACTCACCTCGCGCATGCCAAGATACGAAGACGGCGCAGTTGTCAGAGAAGGCAACCTGGCCAGGCTCGAGACTAAGAACATAGTGACATCATGTACATTTGCGAAGGTGGCCAACAGCATCATACTGGATCCCGACGGCAACGAGGAAATATTCGCAGATGCCAGGCTTACCGTAGCAAACGATGAAGAGTATCTGCGTGCAATGCAGAAAGGCATAAGCGGTTCTCTGAGCGTGCAGGAGATAGACAGCATGGTAAGCATAGCCTTCGATAAATCTAAAGAGCTTAGGAGTGCTATAAAAAGTTCACTCGGTGATTAGGTGTCTAACAAGAGCATACGTTACGGCGTAAGCCTAAGGAAAAGGGAGAGTGCGGTAATAGCGCAGAAAAAGGCAAAGTACAAATGCGATCTGTGCGGCAAAGAGGCCGTGAAGAGGATAAGCACTGGCATATGGAGATGTAGCTACTGCAACGCCACCTTCGCAGGAGGCGCGTATACATTCAAGACCGCAGCAGGAGAGGCAGCAGCCAGGCTTTTCAGTAAGCAGACATAGATGATAAAATGGTGAAGATAACATACTCCCCGCTTGAAGAACTCATAGTCCATGACGCTTTCGAGGTAGAGAGGGACGATTTGCTGCGCGAGCGCATCACCCCCGCAGCTACAATGCCTCTATACTGGTGCAACGGCATACTTTTCAGTTTCTCCTCGCTGCCCATGACCGATGAGGTGGTGCGCGACTATATACGCGGCAAGATACACTGGCTAGAGGTGCATTTCACCAGATCTGAAAGGTATACCCCTATACTGACGCTAAGCGACGAGGAATATAAAGCTACAATGAGCATAAGGGTTATAGACACTTCGAGGTCGCTATTGCACCGCGAATTCACCAAGTGGCTTAGGGCGAATGTTAAGAAGCAGTGATTGAATGCCTTATATATGCATGTATTGCGGCAAGGAGATAAAGAATTTTGAGAAGAGCACTGTAAGATGCCCCTATTGCGGATATAGGGTATTAGCAAAAAAAAGGTCTTCGCTGGCAAAGGAGGTCAAGACAGACTAGCACTCATTCCCTCCCTACTATTATGGTCTCGTCTATTCTCTTTACCCTTTTATATACCACACTATTCTTCCTGAGCTCCTCGCGCGGGTTTGTGCTGCGCATTACCTTCTCGGCATCAGTCAGAAGAAGATGCGATATGCTTCCCTCATCGAAGTTCAGCAGAATGCCCTTTACTTCTCCGAGAATGCGCCCCTCGTTGGATATTATGCGCTTCCCATAAAACTCAGATAATATCATTGACGTAGTACCATCCGCATCGTTTAGTATGCTCCCTCTTTAGGAAGCCTCATACCCACAGCCAGGGTTTCAGGCCTTGCCATGAGCATATATCTATGCATGAATATGTTTTTATGTGTTCTGCTGTTGCAGCTGTCTGCTATCTTTCCCTTCCTTTTATAACATATTCGAGGATATCCTTCTTGGTCACCTTTTCCCTACCTACCCTCTTGGCGTTGTTTACGGCATATTTTGATATCCTCTTCGCTTCATCCTCAAGGATCCTAACCATTTCTGCAGCTCCCTCATCAGTTATATTAACCCCAAAAAACTTCTTCATGAGCCCCTTTATCGAGGCCCTAGGTATGCTAGCCATGCTATTCAGCACTCAAGATCCTCATCATATATCAGAGGTATAGGCTCATCACAAATAAATTCCGCTCTAAAACTATTTATAACATACACATGGGAGCAGCATATGCCCCGCATGCAGTAATATGCGCCAGCGCGCCAACTAAGCAATAAATACCTTTGTGTGGCATAGGGATATGGAAAGGCGTTTTCCTTTTCGGCCTGGTGAATCGAATGATAGAATTAAACAACGCTAATTTCGAGAAGGAGGTGGAAAAGTCCCCTGTTCCTGTAATTGTGGACTTCTGGGCAGAATGGTGTGGCCCGTGCAGAAAGTTCTCTCCAATAATAGAGGACGTCTCTAACGAGTACGGAAGCAAGGTCAAATTCGGCAAGCTCAACACCGATGAAAACATAGAGGTGGCACAGAAGTATAACATAATGAGCATACCCACCGTACTGCTCTTCAAGAACGGCGATGTAAGCGCCATGTCTGTAGGTGCGATACCAAAAGAAGCGTTCAAACGCTGGCTCGAAAAGAATATTTAG
>CAZOFK010000032.1:0-8066 GCA_964579185.1 Microcaldota archaeon | reverse complement strand
TGTCACTGATAGGGAGTTGACATCTGCATTCTAACACCTCGTCAAGATCAAAACATCTACATTCCATGCCTCAGTACATAGGAAAGAAGGCAGGAGAGCGTGATGCACAAACGCAAGGTTCTTAATTTGTCATGTTCCTATTTATTAAGTTCTGCTGCGGATGGGATTGTTGCATGGGCACAAAATACGTTGTAGTGCTGGGCTCTCTCATGAGCGGCCTGGGAAAAGGCGTGGTAACCTCATCGATACTTAAGCTCTTTGACTTCTACGGCTATACTGCGCTGCCTGTAAAGTTCGACGGCTACCTGAACTACGACTGCGGTACAATGAACCCGTACAGGCATGGTGAGGTCTTCGTCCTTGATGACAAAAGCGAGGTAGACATGGACTTCGGGATCTACGAGCGCTTCAGCGGCAGGAACCTTACGGGGGATCTCTCAATAACAGGGGGCAAGCTCTTCGGCACAGTGATAGCAGGCGAGAGGGAAGGCACCTATCTTGGCGAAGACATACAGATAATACCGCACCTCACTGACAAGGCCATATCTATGGTGGAAGGAGTAGCCAAGAGGAGGAAGCCAGATGTAGTGGTTGTAGAGGTGGGAGGCACAGTTGGAGATATCGAGAACAGTTATTTTATAGAGGCCATGAGGCAGCTCAGTATAAGGAATGACGTAGTCTTTGTAAACCTCACATACGTGCCTCTTGTGGAGAGTGTTGGAGAGCAGAAGACAAAACCAGCGCAGCTTGGGTTCAAACTGCTTCTCCAGTCAGGCATAAGGCCTGATTTCGTAGTGTGCAGGAGTGCTGTGGCGTTGAAGGCGAAGGCCAGGGAGAAGCTCGCTCTCTTCTCTAACCTGGCTCTGGAGCACATCGTTGACGATTCAGACCTTAGCACCATCTACAAGCTGCCCCTGCACTTCATGGAACAGGGCTTCGACAGGCTCCTCATAAAGGAGCTCGGGCTCAAGAGTAAAAGGCTGGAGAGGGCGAAGCTCAGCTCATGGAGAGAGAAGGTGCAGAGGATAGAGGAGGCGGAGGGCAGGCTCACAATAGCCGTAGTGGGCAAGTACACAGGTCTGAGGGATTCGTATGCGAGCATAAAGGAGGCGCTTGTGCATGCCGGTGTTAAAATGCGGCGCAGCGTAGAGATCAGGTGGGTAGAGGCGGAGGGGCTTAACGCTAAAGGAGCATTCAAGGCATTAGAAGGCATTGACGGCATGATAGTGCCAGGCGGCTTCGGAAAGAGGGGCACAGAGGGCATGATAAATGCCATAAGGCATGCGCGCGAGAAGCGCATACCCTACCTTGGGATATGCCTTGGCATGCAGCTTATGGTCGTTGAGTATGCAAGGAATGTATGCGGCCTTGAAGCTGCCGCATCTTCGGAATTCGAGAAGGACGCTAAACATAAGGTGATAAGTCTCATGGGCTCGCAGCGCAGTGTAAGGGGTAAGGGGGGCAGTATGCGTTTGGGCCTCTGGAAATGCAGGCTTTCGGGGAAGGATACCATAGCTTATAGGGCATACGGGAAGGCGCATATAGCTGAGAGGCACAGGCACAGATATGAGCTTAACAACGCTTACAGGGCCCTGCTTCAGAGGAAAGGTCTTGTGATAAGCGGCACTACAGAAGATGGAAGGCTTGTTGAGTTTGTCGAATGGAGGAGCGCATTCGGGATAGGGAC
The DNA here is from genome assembly GCA_964579185.1 of Microcaldota archaeon. GTDB lineage: Archaea > Micrarchaeota > Micrarchaeia > Micrarchaeales > CABMGC01 > JAJYIA01. The sequence goes on along the minus strand of CAZOFK010000032.1, from coordinate 6,379 downwards.
CCAGAGCCATCCTGAGTTCAGATCAAGGCTCGAGGAGCCCGCACCTCTCTTCTCTGCGCTTCTCGCTGCTGCAGCATTACGTAAGAAAGGACTTGAATAGGAGGAGGCCCTGGCGTATCCCTGCCTTTGACTTGCCGTGCTTCCTGCTCCTGAATGTGTATGGTATCTCAGATAGCGTTAGGGTGTTCTTTCCAGTGCACTTGAGCAGGTCGTAAAGCGCCTTGTATCCTGACCCTATGAAGCGCCTCCTGTGCCTGCTGTAGACCTTCAGGAAAATGCGCCTGCGTATGCCGAAGAAGCCTGAGAAGATATCAGAGCATGTCTCACTCCTTCTCATGAGAAGCGCGGCCATGCCTAACCGTGAGAGAGCAAGCGATATGATCTTCCTGTAAAGCGCCCAGTTCTTGACATCTGCACGCACAGCCACGACAAGGTCTGAGCTGCGCATTGCAGAGGCTATGCGCCCCACTATCTCAGGGGGATGCTGAAAATCTGCGTCCATGATTATAACACCCTCTGTTCTGCTCATCAGTATGCCGTCTATTATGCTTGCCGTAAGGCCCCGCTTGAGATTGCGCGCGCTCCTGCTTACAAACGAGATGCTTTTTGACTTCATACTGAGCACAGCTTCCTGGGTGCCATCGGTGGAGCCGTCGTCAACTACAATCACCTTTATGCCCGGGTAGTGCAGCGTAAGATGCCTTATAAGCCGCGGTGCCGTCTCGGCCTCGTTGAGAGTGGGCAGCACGACAGTTATGCCTTCGTATCGCATTCTATCAACGTATGAAAAATTCAGTGTAGTGTATAAGCAGCGCTATGAACCATCCTATCACAGGTATGCCTGAGCTTATCCTGCCGAGCCTCTTTGCATCCTCGGATGAAGCGGCGCGGGTAAGCCCTAGGAGAGGGGGATATGCTAGCAGCAGCAGTGCCATACCTATGAGCAGCAGGAAGGTCGACCTTATACCTGAGAACATGAGAGGCATCAGCACTGCAGCGAGGGCTATGTTTGCCAGTATTACCTTGGCCAGCTTTGCATAGCTTACTGAAATCCCTTCCTTTGAGAGGTGCCTGAACGAGAGTGCGCTTGTGATTATATTGCCAGCGTACAGCACAGAGAATATTACGCCTAAGACGCCTAAGAAGGGCACAGTGAGTAGCATGAGGGCTGTGCTTGATATGCCTGCTATCACCGAGTACTTAAGGATCTTGGCAAGCTTGCCTGTGCTTATCATGAACGAATAGGAGTATGAGCCTATGAAGCCTATGAGCAGGCCTATGCTTATAAGCGGTATGTAGAGTATTGTGCTTGAATACTCGAGCGTAAAGAGGGTCATCACTATGCTTCTCGAGAGTATTGAGACATAGGCTATTACAGGCGCTGTGAAGATAAGGCCGTAGTATATCGAGCTTTCGTAGAGCTTCGGCAGCTTCTCCTTTGTGCGCCTGTTGTATATGGCGGTGGCGAACATTGGCACAAGCACTATGCTTATTGAGCCGCTGGCTATGTCTATGAGAGTGCCTATCTTTGAGGCTACGCCGTACTGGCCTATCACGCCTATGGGTATAAGCGCCATTCCGAGCAGCATGACTGAGAGGTTGCTTACAACGTTTGTTACGATGCCTGTGCCTGTTATAGGCAGCGAGAAGCGAAGAATGTCGTGCATCCTTGCCTTCATGCCCTCCATCTTTATAAGTATCGGGCTGCGCCTCGATATTAAGAAGAGGCCCGTTATAGTTGAGAGAGTAAGGCCCGATATGTAGCCTGCTATCGCCCCTAGGGCGCCGAAGCCCAGGAGTATGAGGGTTATGCTCACAATAGCCTGCGTTGTCACATTTGTCATATTCTGGAGGGCGCCTGGCTTTCCTGCCCCGAAGCTTATAAGCACAGAGTACGTGGCGCTTGACATAAGCGATGCTATTATACCGAGCATTGCCACATCCACGTATACTGCGAAGCCTGGCCTTCCGAAATCGAGAGCCGATATAGTACTTCCTAGCAGTATGCCTGTAAGGCTGAGAAGGGCGCTTATGCCCAGCAGTAGAAGGAGGCCATCGCCTATGGATACTGCTATCCTCTCCTTGGCGTTCTTTGAGAGGAATTCTGGTATGTATCTGTTGAAGTATGAGCCTACGCTGAGCCCTCCGAATGCGCCCACGAACCCAGAGATAGCTAGCGAGAGAGTGTATATGCCATATTTTGAAGGGCCCAGCAGCCTTGCGATTAGTATGAAGAGCATGCCGCCGATGAGCACAGAGAAGAACTTACCGAATACGACGAACGAGGCAGTCTTTGCCGTCTTGACCCCCAACTCAGTTGCTGTGAGCCCTATGCTTGCGTTGTCCGGCATCACTTACACCACACGGCTAACATCTATACGCCTGCTTATTTATATGCACTCAGTTAGCTCCTGATACGAACCTGCCAAATGCCTTTAATGGCAGGGCTATGAGCCTGCTGAGAAGGGGCATGTCCTCGGTTGCCCTCCTTATTATATCTATATCCTTCTTATCTATGACCCCTGATATGAAGAGCAGCAATGGATAGAGTATTAGTGTTGCTATGAGGCCAAGCGCAAGCTCTGCTGATGCCCTGCCTATGAGCATGAGAGGCATCAGTATAAGGCTGAGAAGGGCGCTTGATATGTAGAGCCTTGCTATCCTTATGCCGTAAAGATTGAGGCCTATCAGCCTTTTGGCTATCCTTACCATGAATATATCCTGCAGTATGCCGCCTATGAAGAATATTGATATTATGTTGCCTATGGGGCCGAGCCTGCTTGCAAGCAGCGAGAGTGAGAGCCCTTCGGCAAGGAAGACTACGAGGTTGTACTTCAGTATCTTGCGCGTATAACCCTCAGATATTATCAGGCTTGCCAGATAGAAAGATGGCAGGCTTATCATTATGCCCATTGCCATGAGCGTAAGGTAGAGCGGGGCGTTGCTGTATCTCTGCGAGAGTAGAAGATATACCCCTGCCTTAGAGAAGACGGCAGTGTAGAGCACAAGGGGCATTGTGACTACAAGTGAGTAGAGGAATATCTTACTATATATGCTTTTTTTGCGCCGCGCGTATACACCTGAAGCTGCGAAGATAGGCAAAAGCAGCGTAGCCATTGACGAGTAGGCGACGCTTATCAAGGTAAGGCCCTTCACAGCTACTCCATAATTGCCTATGGCTGTCTTTGAGACATAGAGGCCCAGAAGTATGATGGCAAGGCTCTGCATTGTCGTATTCAGGAAGTTGTTCGCTCCTAGAGGCGCTGAGAAGCCGAGAGCCTTTACTACACCTGCGCGCGTGGGAAGCGCGAGCCTTATGCCCTGCCTCCTGAGCACTGCGTATACGGAGTATACTGCAAGTAATGCGCCAAGCACGTAGCCTATGAGGGTTCCTGCAACTGCGCCTTTAACGCTGAAGGCTAAGGCCAGCGCTACGCTTGAGATAAGCTGCGTGACGTCTACGAATAGGTTAAGGCCGGCTGCTCTCCTTCCGTTTCCGAAGCCTAGCAGCATATGCACAGAGGTGCTTTCGAGCATAGAGAAAAATATGTAAAGTGAGGCAAGCGTGAGCGCGAGACCAGAGCCTGCCATATTGAATGTAATGGCAACATAGTGGCTGAGCCCTACACCGATAAGGCTAAGAAGCAGGGCTATGGGAAGCAGCAGTGCATATCCCTCTGAGACAGTCTTTGATACAGCTTTATTGTCTCTTTCCTGCACTGCCCTTGCGATGTTCCTGCTTACATAGGTGCCTATGCCGAAAAGGCTTACAGCATCGACAAGCGCAGCGAAGCCGAATGCGAAGACGTATACACCATATCCGGAAGGCCCGAGTATCCTTGTTATAAGCATGAATGTGAGTGCTGTTATCATGACCCCTAGCAACTGCCCGGTGTAGAACGACGAGGCTATGCCTGATGCCTTCTTCCCAAGACTTTGCCTTGCTTCTCTTTTTACAGACATCATGCACCACGCGCTTGCGCTGCTAGCAACGTGATTTACCAAGTAGCACAACAAATATATATATGCGGTGCAAATTGAGTAGTGCTGTACTGAAGAGATTTGTGACGGGATTAGAGATTGGAGCTTTGGGCTTCCTTTGCGCCTGATAAAATGGATTTGCATCTTGCACAACTGAAAAGAGTTTACCTTTATGTGTTCTTTGTGTATCTTGCCATGGCACTTCTTATGTTCTGGAATGTAACCCTTAACATGACATCCAAGGTCTTCAGCACAGGAGGCGATGTCTACCAGAGCATGTGGGGGCTGTGGTGGGTCCCCTACTCTATCTTCACTCTGCACCAGCAGCCTTTCCATTCCTCAATGCTATATTATCCCGTAGGGGCAGGCCTCGTGACACAGACGCTGAGCCCTCTTGCCGGCATACTCTCATGGCCGCTGCAGCAGATAAGCATGGCCTTTGCATACAACACCCTTTTCATGCTGAGCTTTCCACTTGCCGGGCTTTTCATGTTCATGCTTGCATACTACTTTATCAGGGAGAAATACTCAGCATTCATAGCTGGTCTTATATACGCATTCAGCCCCATACATGTAACGCAGGCCTATTCTCACCTTAACTGGGCCATGATAGAATTCATACCCTTGTTCATACTTCTGTTCATTGTTACATTAAGGGAGAAAAAGGTAAAGTATGCATTTGCAGCAGCATGCAGTTTTGTACTGCTTACATTCGTGGGGGATATAGAGCAGGGCATCATCATGGCCTTCTTCGCTGTGATAAGCCTTGTTGCTTTCCTGCTTCTTGATAGGAAGGGCTTCATAAGCAGGAAGAGCTTTGTCAGCCTCGGACTCTTTGCTCTCTTTGTGCTGCTGCTTGGTGCGCCTTTCTTTTTCTATATACTGCATGGCATAACCTCTAAAACGTTAGCAACTACAAATGCCCTTTCAGACATAGGGCATAATATGCTGTACAGCGATCCGCTGCTCTCATTCCTGCTTCCGGGCTATTACAACGGCATATTCCACCCCTCTTCAACGGTATACTCGGGCATGTATGGCTTAAGCTACAAGGGCATAAGTTATACGCCTGACATAGCCGAGAGGGTTTCGTATATAGGTTATACTGTCATTGCTCTCTCTCTCTTTGCATTGTATGAAGAGTATAAAAGGAAGACTCTGAAGGGCATGGCAGCGTACTGGATAGCAATTGCAGTGATCTTCTTCCTGCTCTCTCTCGGTCCGTACATCCAATTATACAACACCTCTACAGGTATACCCTCCCTTTATCTCATATACAGGAAGATACCGCTCTTCAACATAGTGAGGGAGCCAGGAAGATTTGATTTCGTGCTTGAAGCAGTTCTTGCGCTCTCTGCTGCACTCGGTTTCAAAAGGCTCTGCGAGCTCAGAGGGCAGAATGGGAATGTGCTGAAGTATGCCGCTCTCGTCTCGCTGCTTATACTTATAGAATACAATGGTATGCCGCTCTCGCTGGGCTTCGGCAACTCGCTCATGAGAAGCGCACATGTGCCCAAGGCCTACGGCGAGATAGGCAGGCTTCCCGGAAATTTCTCAGTCTTGATACTGCCTGCGTTGCCTAATGCTGGAGAGATGCCTGCTCTTTATACAGGCAGAAGCATGTATTATCAGACTGCGCTTAAAAAGCCGATTATAGGGGGTTATACCTCAAGGGTCAATCAGACGCAGATGCTTTCTGTTGAGAGCGTGCCGCTTACCGAGGCTGCACTCTACCTTGAGAGCGGGACAGGGCTCGTCTATCCCTCGCCCCTGAATGAGAATTATACAAATGTGACGCTCTTCTGGCTATATCAGTACAGGACCTCTTTCATTTCAGTCATGAACGATGCTTATACTGGGAGCCAGCTTAGCCTGCTGCTTGATTATCTTGAGAGCGTTTTCGGCGCGCCGATATACGAGAGCAACAGCACCACGCTCTTCTCGACAAATGCAAAGATTGTGAGCAGCGTGGGGAAGAGCATTGTTGCATACGCTGTAGGTGCATGGATACCGGGCTTTGAGTTCTGCACCTCCACATACTGCAATGAGACGCTTGCAAGCGCATGGTGGGGCGGCAACCAGCGTGCCATAAATATCTTTTCGCCTCTCTCTACGCGTGCTGTGCTCAGGATGCAGGCGCTCTCTTCATATCCTAACACGCTTTATGTTTTCGTAGACCAGGCTCCTCCTGCAGCGCTCAACATGACAGAGAACCTTGCCTGGTATTCTGTAGAGTTGAATCTCTCGCAGGGCTTGAACCAGATCGTTCTTTATGGGAGGAACAGCACATTCTCGCAAAACCAGTACCTTAACTTCGGCGTAGAGAATATAAGCATAAAAGCAGTATAGATCCTCTCCTGCACACGACGGCACTTCGTCAGTGCATCTGGATTTAGCA
>CAZOFK010000031.1:0-8115 GCA_964579185.1 Microcaldota archaeon | reverse complement strand
GTATACTGTATCGTGTTTGTTGTAGTTCCTATGGTTGTGATGCCGTTATACATGAGCGTGGCAGGGAGCTGGTTGCCTGGTGTGGCTATGTCAAATAGTATATTGCTGGGCCTGCTGCCATTATAGAAGAAATTAGAGAATAGACTTATGCTCGTAGGTTCATTGGCTGGAAGAGCACCCACAATACTGTAACCCGAGTTCTTAGAAAGTATAGATATCGAATTGATTCCGTAGTTTGCAACATATATAAGATTGCCATCAGGAGAGGTTGCCACAGCATCGGGATGCGAAATTGGAATAGAGTTTACAGGCACCACTTCACGTATATTGTAGGTGAAGGGGTCTACAAGGGATATGGTATTGCTGTTGTAGTTTGTAACGTAGAGCGTTGGCTGCGATGACGCAAAATCCAGGGTTATAGATGACGGCCCATTGAATGCGTCTTGGCCCGTGCCACTTATTGTCGCCATTACGTTGGCGCTTGTTGATGAAGCGTTTATGACGCTAATCGTGTTGGTCCCGTAATCCGCCACATATACATAGCCGAATGGGGCTGCTACTATACCCTTCGGGTCTGCGTTATTGCCTAGTGGTATCGCATTCCCTACAGCCTGCAGTGTTTGAAGGTTTATAGGTATAACAGAGTCGCTACCGTTGCCTGCGACATACAGCATAGTATTGCCGTTGGTTTGGAATAAGGTATCAAGCGCATCAGGACCACTGATTTTTCCTGCAAGGGAGATGTTGTACATCAAGAAGGGATTTGAAACCTGATTTGTGGGGATTATTATGATAACGTTGTCTGCTCCGTAGGCTGCAAATGCCATGCCTCCGGGTGCTCCTGCATTCATGCTCATTGCGTTCGGCGCAACAGCTACGGCAATGGGCTCTGCACCTGCACTAAGATGCAGCGTGCCTATTACTTCTTTTGTTGCTGTATTTATCATAGAAATGCTGTCTGCGCCGTAATTTACTGTGCCCACTATTGTAGGAGCAGTGGCGCTTACTTCGGCAGGAGGAGAGACCAAGCTTTTAGGCCCCAGTCCGACAGGAATTGCTGCTCTTACTCCAGAAGCGAGTATATTGGACGGAACTATGCTGATAAGCGTGAGGGTATTGTTGCCATAATTTGTTACATACGCCAGAAAGCCTCCTGGTGATATATATTTCAATTCAGGGATCGCAGGCATAATGACCGTAGGCCTCAGTGCGTTGGGCTGCAAAGCTAGATATAGGGTGTTGGCTCCTGCGTCGGTTATAACGCCGTTGAACTGCCATGCCCCATAGATTGTGTTTGCAAAGAAACCATTTGAAGGATCCATGTTGTTTGTTGCAGCCAGTATGTTTGTTGCGATATATACAGGGGTCACTGCATTGAATGTGCTGCCTCCGAATGTTATCTGAAGGGAGTTGTATGAGGAGACGTTTTCAGTGAATGTAAGAACGTTCCCTGCAGGAAGAGTCACAGGCAGGGTATTGCTTAGGGTAGTGCCAATAGGCAGCACGCACCCTTGCCCTCCTGCCATTAATTTGCACCACATTATGTTTGCAGTATATGGAGCAACGCCGCCGCTTATCACCATATTTACTGTAGTATTCTGTCCGTATGTAAGGAATGTTGATCCTACACGCACGTTAGATACAATTATGTTAGGGGGAGGCTGTGCATATACCATATGCAACTGAAGGATAAAAATAGAGAGAAGCGCAAATAACAGACAAAGTGCTGGGAACTGCCTTTTTATAGTATTCTTCATGTGCATCTAGATACTATTTATCGTAAGATTTATAAACATTCGTTTGTCGGGCAGTGGAATAAAGACTCTTTATTGGCTCAGGCCTTAAATGCTATCCTACTGCTGAAGAGTGTGGGATTCCCGCGCACGAATGTCAGAAGAGCTATCCCATGACGCTATTTCCGCAAGATTCTTAAACCCTTGCGTGCATAATATCGTGTTGTCGGTGTATTGATGGTAGCAACACATGAGAGGCCTTTTGATCTTCTCAACAAAGCGCTTGGGCAGCAGATACTTATAAGGCTCAAGAATGGCAGTGAGATACGTGGCAGAATACAGTCTTTTGATGTGCATATGAATGTGGTCCTTGAGAGCGCTGAAGAGCTTGAGGATGGAGGTGCAGTGAAGGCTAAGCTTGGAGTGATCCTATTGCGCGGAGGGAACATCCTTTTTGTTTCTCCTGCGTAGATTCGGCTTCTGTGGGCTCCTAGCGCAACGGTAGCGCGCCTGCATGGCATGCAGGAGGCTGCGGGTTCAAATTAAGCTATGGCTTATGAAACTCCCGCGGAGTCCACTAACATTTCCTCACTTATCTTTTCCTGATGCTGGTGTCAGCCTGAGTTATTTCCTGCGATTTTGCCTCTTCGTAAGATGCGGCACATTAGTACATGTCCTCAAGTATCTTTATCCTTTTTGCTATAGGAGGATGTGTTGAGAGCAGGTTTGACATGCTTGATGCTTTAAATGGGTTTGAGAAGTAAAGGAAGGCAGTCATACTGTTCACACGCGCCACAGGAGGCGCGGCAGGATTTGATGTATATGCTTGTATCTTCCTCAGAGCACCCGCAAGTGCCCTTGGATTCCTTATTATCCTCGCACCGTTCGCATCGGCCATGTATTCGCGCCTTCTTGAGATGGCCAACCTTATGAATAGTGCAAATATTGGTGCGAGTATACCAAGCGCCAGTGCAATTATAAATATTATGCCTTCGTTATTTCTCCCTCCTCCGCCTACGCCGCCCCAGAAAAGCATATTCCTGGCCCACGCTGAGAAAAGCCCTATTGCGCCAGCGTATACTACTGCAATCATCATGAAGAGCACATCATTGTCAAGTATATGCGAGACCTCATGGGCCAGCACGCCCTGAAGTTCTTCCTTATCCATCATCGAGAGCAGTCCAGACGTTACTGCGACAGAGGCATGTTTCTTGTTCCTGCCTGTTGCAAACGCATTAGGATTTTGATCATTTATAATGTATACCTTAGGCATAGGTATCTGGTTTGCCAGAGCAAGCCCTTCCACTGTGTCGTAAAGGTTCTTGTACTGCTTCCTGTCCGCCTCTTTGGCTCTTGAAATCTTAAGCACAATCTTGTCTCCCATGTAGTAGCTGAAAAGAGCGTATCCTAGCACTATAATGATTCCGAAGGATAGTCCAAAAACGCCTCCTCCTAGCATCTCTACGAATAGGTATACTATCGCAGCAAAGAAGAGCGTAAAGATGATCATAAGCAGGAGTGACTTGGCCTTGTTCCATGAAAGCACATCAAAAAAACTAGCCATTGATGCACCTATTTCTTCTTCTGAGGCTTCGGTGGGTTTGGAGGCTGGGGAGCGCTTGCAGCGCCTATATCGTCGAAATTAACTTTTACGGGCTCCTCTACCTCTGCCCTCTCGGTTTCAGGTACCTGGAAGTAGTCCTGCTTCTTGAAAGCCATTATGCCTGCAAACATATTGCCGGGAAATTGCTGTATGGAATTGTTGTAGTCAAGCGTATAATCGTTGTATGATGTCCTTACAAATGAGATCTTGTCTTCCGTATTTTCAAGCTCGTCCTGCAGGTTTTTGTATGTTTCTGACGCTTTAAGATCGGGATAGTTCTCAGCTACAGCGAAGATGCTCTTAAGTGCCTGGCTGAGTTGGTTATTTGCAGCTGCCTTATCCTGCGCAGAGCCCGTTATGAGTGCGCTCCTCAGCTGTGTAACCTGTGTAAGCACGCCTTTCTCGTATTTCATATAGCCCTTTACTGTCTCTATGAGGTTTGGTATCAGGTCGTATCTCCTTTTCAACTGGACCTCTATCTGAGACCATGCATCCTGCACCCTGTTGCGCCTTGCTATAAGGCCGTTGTATGTAAGCATAACAAATGCAAGGATTAGAATAACCACTAAGGCCAATGCCAATAACAAAAGTACCATGTATATATATCGCAGTAAGAGCTTAAGAATCTTTCTTTTTTTGTGCAGATATGGAGTTGACATACATCCTAACACCTCGTCAAGGCAATTGAACATAAAGGCTTAAGATTTTGTCATTCCTATTGTAATCCTATGTGCATTTAATTTTTATTTTGATTGATAATAACTAATAAATAACTGAATATTCAGTTTTTTATTGAAAGAAAGCAAAGATTTATATATTTAATATGCGTATAATACATGTATGTCCAATGTTGAGAAGATAGTGGTAAGGACAGTGAGTAGGCCTGCGAAGGAGGATATAGACAACCTCTCCGAGTGGTTCTGCGAGGTCTTTGACCTTTCTGGAAGGGGCGACGAGACGGAGCCCGGAATGCTGAAGGAGATAGTGGAAAAGAGCATAAATGGAGAAGGCATAACTAGCAAGGCGCTTAACAAGAAGCTCAGCGTGCCTAGAAGCACTGTGATATACCATCTCAACAGGCTCATATACACTGGTCTGATAATAAGGAGGGGTAGGAGGTACTACCTGCGCTCCGGGGACATGGAGAGCACAATAGAGGATATCAGGAGCGATATGTTTAGGGAATTTGAGAAGATGCTCGGCTTCGCTGAGAGGCTAGACAGGATTGTAGTAGGTGAGAACGTTGCCGGAAGAAGGAGAAAAAGATGAAAAAGGAAGCGCTGATGGGCAGGAGAAGGATGGGAGTGAGGAAGCGGCAGGGAGAGAGAGGCTCCTAAGGCTCGCTGCTGAGTTCGACAATTACAAAAAGAGGACAGTGAAGGAGCTTGAGAATGCCAAGTCTATAGGCAAAGCCGAACTCGCTTCTAAGATACTTCATGTAATAGACGAGTTCGGGCTTGCCCTGGAATCGATAGATACAACAACAGAGAACGGAAAGGGCGTAGCTATGGTCTTCTCAAACCTACTTAGCATAATGAAGAAGGAAGGGCTGAGGGAGATTGACTCAAGCAGCGTTTTTGATCCATATAAACATGAGATTGTTATGACAAGGGAAAGCGACGAGGGTGAAGGCACTATACTTGAGACCGTAAGGAAGGGGTATACCATAAACGGCATTATGCTTAGGCCTGCGTCCGTCATAGTCTCTAAAGGCCCTAAGAAAGATAAGAAACAGGAAGGTAAAAAAGATGATGAATAGAGTGATAATATGAAAATTATTGGAATAGATTTAGGCACTTCGAATTCGGCAGCAGCTGTACTTGAAGGAGGGAGGCCTGTGCTCATACCGAGCGCAGAGGGTACTTCCCTCTACGGCAAATCCTTCCCAAGCTATGTTGCATTCACAAAGGACGGACAGCGCCTTATAGGCGAGCCCGCGAAGCGCCAGGGCGTTGCGAATCCTGAAGGCACAGTCACTGCTTTCAAGAGAAAGATGGGCACTGATTTCAAATATAGCATATACGGAAAGGAGTATACACCGCAGGAGCTATCAGCGATACTGCTGCAGAAGATAAAGAAAGACGCAGAGGCCTTCCTCGGCGAAGAGGTTAAGAAAGCGGTTATAACAGTTCCTGCATATTTCAACGACAACCAAAGGCAGGCGACAAAGGACGCGGGGGAGATAGCTGGCCTTGAGGTTGTCAGGCTCGTGAACGAGCCTACGGCAGCATCGCTTGCGTACGGGCTTGACAAGCAGGGCAAGGATATGCGCGTGCTTGTCTACGACTTTGGCGGTGGCACCCTTGACGTCACTATAATGGAATTCGGTGGGGGTGTATTTGAGGTTAAGTCAACTAATGGCGACACACAGCTGGGAGGCACGGATATGGACACTGCCTTGACGTCTTTCATAGTTGATGAGATAAAAATGCAGCAGGGAGTGGAAATCAGCAATGAGAAGCAGGCCATGCAGAGAATCAGGGAAGCCGCGGAGAAAGCGAAGATAGAGCTATCCACAGTGCTTACTACAGACATAAACCTGCCCTTCTTGACAATGAACAAGAACAATTCGCCAGTGCATTTCACATACTCTCTCACAAGGGCGAAGCTTGAGGACATCGTATTGCCCATAGTGGAAAGGACGACGAAGCCAGTGATGCAGGCGCTTAAGGACGCAAAGTTTGAGCCTAAGGACATAGCTAAGGTCATTCTTATAGGGGGCCCTACACGCATGCCTATCGTACAGCGCTACGTCGAACAGCTGCTCGGAAAGAAGATTGAGAGGGGCGTAGACCCTATGGAGGCAGTAGCATTCGGGGCAGCAGTGCAGGCAGGAGTCCTTACCGGAGAGGTGAAGGATATAGTGCTACTTGACGTTACTCCCCTCTCCCTGGGCCTTGAAACGCTAGGCGGAGTCACAAAAACGCTTATTGAGAGAAATACAACGATACCGATAAAGAAATCAGAGATCTTTACCACTGCGGATGACAACCAGACGGTGGTAGATATACATATACTGCAGGGAGAGAGGAAGCTAGCCAAGGACAACATTGAGTTAGGCAGGTTCCCGCTTACCGGGATAGCCCCGGCGCCGCGGGGCATGCCGCAGATAGAGGTCACATTTGATATAGATGCGAACGGCATACTCCACGTTACAGCGACGGATAAGGCCACCGGAAAGGAGCAGCGTATGCAGGTCATAGCGCCTAACAAGATGGACAGGAGCGATATAGAGAAGAGGATAAAGGAGGCAGAGGAGTTCGCAGAGCAGGACAAGTCAGACTTCGAGAAGGTGCAGAAAAGGAACGAGGCTGAAACCCTTGTATACAGCACAGAGCACGTGCTTAAGGAGTTCAAGGAGAAGATACCTAAGGAGCTGTATGAGAAGGTAGAGAATGCAAAGAAGGATCTGCAGGAGGCTCTGAAGGGCAATGACGATGCGAGGATGCAGGAAGCAGTAGATAAGCTGCAGGACGTATCAAAAGAGATAGGGGAGAGCGTATACGGCGCGCAGGGCAAGGGAGCAGGAGGCCCCCCGCCTGAAGGCGGCAGCGATGACACTGTGAATGCTGATTTCAAGGTGGAGAAATAGCGATGCGGGACTACTACGAAGTGCTTGGCATTCCTAAGAATGCAAGCGCAGATGATATAAAAAAGGCGTATAGGGATCTCGCCCTTAAGTTACACCCTGACAGGAATAAAAGCAAAGAGGCAGAAGAAAGGTTTAAGGAGATAAACGAGGCGTATGCTGTATTGGGAGATGAGGAGAAGAGGAAACGCTATGACTCTTACGGCCCTGAGCAGTTCAGCCAGAGGTACACGCAAGAGGACATATTCAGGGGGTTTGACTTCCAGGACATATTCAGGGATCTTGGGATAGACATAAATTTCACTGGCTTTCCTGGGGGAGGGGACATCTTCGACAGCATATTCGGGGGCGGCCAGAGAACTCATGGAAGAGGCAATGATATACTTTACAGGATGGACCTGACGCTTGAGGATGTAGCTTCAGGTACAAAGAAGCCGGTCGAGATAAGGCATGTGGTGAAGTGCGGAAGATGCAGCGGCAGCGGCGGAGAGCCTGGCTACAGGCTTGTCAGATGCAGCGAGTGCAACGGCGCAGGCAGGGTGAGAAGGGTGAGCTCTACAATGTTCGGAAGGATGCAGATGATAACAACATGTGACGCGTGCAACGGCAGCGGAAAGAGATATGAGAGGCTTTGCAAACAATGCGGAGGTAAGGGAGGTATGGTAGGCACCGAGAAGGCAGAGGTTACCATACCTGCAGGGGTTTCGGACGGTATGAGGCTGAGGCTTGAGGGCCTCGGCGACTATGGGAAGATGTCTGCTGGTGACCTTTACATAGAGATACATACGCTAAAGCATAAACTCTTCAGGCGCGAGGGTGATGACATCCATGCTGAAGTGACCATACCCGTATATACCGCCATACTGGGCGGGGATATAAAGGTACCTACTCTGAAAGGCGAAAAGAGCATAACAATAGCAGGAGGCACTCAGCCTGGCAAAGAGATAATACTCAAGAACGAGGGCATAAAGAGGTTCAGGAGCAACTCATACGGTGACGAGATAGTAAATATACAGGTTTCAATACCGAAGTCTGTTTCTAAGGAGGAGGAAGAGCTTTTAAGAAGGCTGAAGGGCATAGAAGAGGGCAAAGGGCACAGGTTCGGTTTTTTCTGAGAACTGTGATGCATGATACCCCCACCCGTAAACGGCGTGGGCTTCCTCTGCGTTCATGCAATCACTGCATCCTGC
>CAZOFK010000030.1:0-8133 GCA_964579185.1 Microcaldota archaeon | reverse complement strand
CAGATTGCACAAAGATATATAAAGATAGGTTTAGCTAGATTACTTACCTTTGTAGGTTATCTTATGAGCCAGGGTTCCCTTAAGATAGGAAAGCTGCTCGGCATAGACATAGAACTGCACTGGACGTTCATACTGCTCATGCTCTTTCCGCTTCTTTTCGGATATCTTCTGCTTTTCGTAATACTGCTGCTCCTTTTCATCTGCGTACTTATACATGAGCTTGCGCACTCCATAACCTCGCTGAGGAACGGCATAAAGGTAAGGAGCATAATCTTACTGCCTATAGGCGGCGCCTCGATAATAGACAGCTTCAACATAAACCCAAAAGTAGAATTCAACATCGCTATAGTCGGGCCTATCATGAGCCTCTTCCTTGGCGGCGTCTTCGGCGTTCTTGTTGCGTTCTCTCCTCCGGGACCTGCGACGTTCGTGCTGCAAACGCTCTTTGAGCTTAATATACTGCTTGGCATATTCAACATAATACCAGCATTTCCAATGGACGGCGGAAGGGTATTCAGAAGCTATCTTGAAAGGAGAAGGAGCAGGTTTGATGCCACCGTGCTGGCGGTGAAGGTCAGCAAGTACTTTACAGTGATATTTGCTGTGGCAGCGCTCATATACCTGATTCTTATAAACGCGAGCGCTGAATTCAAGGAGTTTGAGTTTCTTGTATATCTGCTTATAGCCTTCTTTATATATGGAGGGGCACAGGGAGAGATGGAGAACGCGCTGCTCAGGAGAGACACGTCTGGCCTGAAGATATCATACGCCATTGACCGTGACTTTGTGATGGTAGGCCCTGACACTTCAGTAAGCAGATTATATGAGATTGCCAAGAGATCAAGGAGCCATATAATGATCACAAAGACAGATACAGGCTTCGCGCTTATTGATTTCATGAGGAAGAGGAGGAGCTGGGCCGGATCTGTGAGGAGTCTTGCCGTGCCGCTGCCTGTCGTAGCCGAATCGTCGAGCGCTACAGACGCGCTGGCGAAGGTTGAGGGCAGCGAGTTCGGCGTAGGTATAGTGATTAGAAAGGGTGTTCCCATAGGCGTGCTTACAGCGCAGCGCCTCCAGGCATTGATATCGCTGCATGTCCTGAGCCTTGCAAAGAGGCAGAGTGCCCGACCCGGCTAAGGAGAATGTGTATATATAGATTTTCTTGACAAAGAAGTATGTGCAGAAGGAAGAGTGCAGCGGGAACGGCATGGTATGAGGGTGCGACCAGCACTTGCGTAGGATGTGTGAGTGAGATGCTTTACCTTAAGTCGTTGACATTAGACAGGTTCAAGTCATTCAGGCACGCCGAGCTCTTGTTCAGCAAGGGCTTTACGTGCATAGTAGGGCCTAATGGAAGCGGCAAATCAAACATATGCGACGCTCTTCTCTTCGGGCTTGGGGAGAGCGCGCTCAGAAGGCTCAGATCGGAGAGGCTAGAAAATCTAATATCCAACTCAAAAAAGAGGGAGGGGCTCAGGAAGGCATATGTTAGGATAGAGTTTGGAGGCGATGCGAACCTTACTATAGTCAGGGCTGTCCGCTCAGACGGCAAGTCTCTTTACAGGGTAAACGGGAGGCACGTCTCAAGGCAGGATGTCCTCGAGATGCTCTCTAAATACTCGATACGTGCCGATGAGACCAACACTATAGCGCAGGGGGAGATAGCCAGGTTAACAGAGCTCAGGCCTAAGGAGCGCAGGGAGCTTATAGACATAGCTTCGGGCATAAAGGAGTTCGAATACAAGAAGGAGGAGGCTCTCAAGGAGCTTGAGAAGGTGGGGCAGAAGATCTCTGAGAGCAACATAATGCTCAACGAGAGGAAGGGCTTCCTCAAGGAGCTTGAGAGTGAGAAGGAGAGCGCTGAGAAGTACCTCAAGATGGGCGCGAGGCTCAAGAGCCTGAATTACAGTACACTGACCTTGAAGAAGAGCGAGGCTGCCAGGCTCTTTTCAGGATATTCTGAGAGGCTAGGCAAGCTCAATGCCAGGGCTGATGCGCTCAGAGGCGTTATAGCGCAGATGTCAGGGCGCATATCAGAGCTTAATGCCGAGAGATCAAGGCTTACGCAGCAGCTTAATGAGAGTACAACGTCTATGGGCGAGACAAGCTCGAGGCTTGAGGGCATAAACATGGGGCTCGCCTCGCTTGCTGCGGAGCTCGAGGCACTGCAGAAGGAAGCTGCTGAGGCCGGGAAGGACATGATAGAGCTGCAGGATGAGGAGAAGAAAGCGGCGGAGACCATAGCCAAAAACAATGACCTCATGGCTGGCCTTGATTCAGAGATAGATGCAAGAGTGCCTGAGCTCGCCAAGCTCAAGAGTGTGAAGGGCAAGGCTCCTGAGGAGAAGGATCTTAAGGCTTTAGAGAGCGATGTCCTGTTATCGGAGAAGAGGCTTGAGAAGGCGCAGGCGGAGGCGCAGAGTCTTGCTGCTGAAGTCTCATTGCTGCAGGGGCGAGAGACCTCGATGAAGAGCGATGCCGAGAGAGCGGCTAAGCTGGGAAGGGAGATAGGGCTTACGCATAAGGCGAAGGGCTCTGAATTGCGAGAGATGCGCAGCAGGTTGGAGGCATTGCGCAAAGAAGTAAAAGGAGATGAGGCTGAACTCTCAAGGATAAGCAGTGATATAGGAAGAGCAGATGAAAGCTCTATAAATATAAGGGAGCAGCTTGCAGGGATGAGGTCCAGATCCTCTTCTGTATACGAGAGCATAAAGGGGGGTTTCGCAAAGAGGAAGGGCCTCTACGGCAGGCTCTCTGAACTCTGCACCTACAATGACGAGCATGCAGCTGCCGTCGAGACTGCTGCAGCGGCAAGGCTTGACTACATCGTTGTCGATACTGTAGAGAGTGCAAGCGAGATGATAGCCTATCTGAAGAGGAATGCGGCTGGGCGCGCCACATTCATACCTCTCGACGAGGTGAGGGCTGAGGAGACTGAGAGGCAGAAGGGGCTCTCTCCTTTGATAGACTTTGTGAGGTTCGATGCGCTCTTCAGGAAGGCATTCATGTATGCTCTGCACAACACATATCTTGTCAGCAGCATAGACGAGGCAAGGAGGCACGGAATAGGCTCGCGTAGGTATGTCACCCTCTCAGGAGAACTTATAGAGCAGTCAGGCACGCTCACAGGCGGCACACTGCCTAAGAGGAGCTCTCAGGCGCTCCTTGAGCGCAGGCTCAATGAAGTGTTGGAGAGTAAGAGCCTCCTTAGCGCAGAATACGAATCTGCGAGCAACAAGATACTAAAGGCAAGGAAGGAGGAGGCCTATCTTGAGATGGGCGCTCTCTCCCTGGAAAAGGAGCTCAGTACTCTGAGCACTGAGGCTGAGGCAGACGCGAGGCAGGCTGCGGAGGCTGAGCGCGAGGCCGAGGGGCTCAGCTCCCGCCTTCTGGATGCCGGGAAGAGGCTCGCTGAGGCACGGGCGGAAGCAGCATCATGCTCAGAAGAGCTCTCGAAGCTAAAGAGCATGCTCTCTGCGCTTTACTCTGAGGCGCTTGAGGCCTCGAGAAAGCTCTCGGTAGATTCGGGCAGCGAGGAGATGGAAAGGCTGGAGGGGCTCAGGAAGGAGGTAGAGGGATTCAGGATAGCAAGGGCCGAGGCCTCGAAGGAGGCGCAGATAGCAGAGGGAAGCACGCTGCTTCTAGCAGAGAAGATAAAGGCAAGGCTGGCATCCATAAAGGATTCGAAAAAGGCTGCAGCTGAGAAAGCAGCCAGGAAGAAGGCTCTTGAAGAGCAGAGGCATGAGCTGGAGGCAGACATAGCCAAGCGAAGCAACTCGGGGAAGGAGCTGTATAAGAGCCTGAGCAGCGTAGACTCAGAGCTGACTAGGCTCGCTGCAGAGAAGGGCAGGAGCGATGCCGAGTATGCAAACACAGAGCGACAGGCCTTGGAGCTTAGGATACAGAGCAGCCAGGCAGAGACGCGCATGAACGACCTTTCGGCAGAGCTCAGCACCTTCGGAAGCGGCGTAGAGCTCATCAAGGATGAGATAGGCAGCATGGAGCGTGAGGCAGCGCTCCTCGGCGCAAGGATCACAGAGCTTGGGAGCGTCAACCTCAAAGCTCCGGAGCTTTACGAGGAGAAAAAGAGGAGCGTTGATGAGGTAATGTCAAAGCTGCTTACTCTTGAGACTGAGCGCCAGGCAGTCATGAGGATGATAACAGAGATAGAGTCAAAGAAGCTCCAGACGTTCATGAATGCATTGAATGAGGTAAGCAGGAATTTCTCGACGCTTTACAGCCATGTCTTCACAAACAAGGCAGCGATAAGGCTTGAGAATCAGAAGGAGCCTTTCAGCAGCGGCCTCGACATAGAAGTAGAAAACGGACGCACGCTCAGGACCTTGAGCGCCATGTCAGGGGGCGAGAAATCGTTCATTTCATTAATACTGATCTTCGCAATCCACATGTACAAGCCTTCGGCGCTTTATATCTTCGACGAAGTTGACGCGGCGCTCGACAAGGAGAACTCAAAGAAGCTCTCACACCTTATAAAGGAGATGGGGAAGAGCGCGCAGTTTATAGTGGTGAGCCACAACGACTCACTTATAGTCAACGCAGAGACAGCCATAGGTGTGGTAAAACCAGGCGATGATTCGAAGAGCGTGGGCATAGAGGTCTCGAGCATCATCAAAGGTAGGCAGATGTAAATGCAGGCAAAGCTCCCAACCTTAATTGGGAGAGGGTGACATAAACTTGAAAAAAGGCAAACCTCCCAGCAGGAAAAAGGGCGAGGGCATAAAGCGCATACACATACTCTATGCACTCCTCGTCATCTCGGCCCTGCTTTACATATTAAGCAGCAACACTGCCTTCGGTGTGCTGGCGTTTCTGCTAGTTATAGTCATACTTGCAGCGGAGTTCGGCTCAAGCGTTAAGTCGATAGGTGTAAGCAAGACAGCGCGCGATGTCATTATCTCTGTAATAGCCGCTGTTCTGCTGTTCTGGGCGATTCCTTCAATACTGCTCAGGACAAGCTCCCCGGTGAACGTTGTTGTGAGCTGCAGCATGCTGCCTTCCATGCACAGGGGTGACCTTGTCATACTGCACGGCATAGGGAGCATGCGCTCCTTCCTTGCATCGCATGATATACCAACACTCAATATAAGCAGCGCTGCGTTCAACTCTATGCTTTTTAACATCTCATCTGAGTTCCTCGAGCCGTATGCATATGCGCATGAGAATGCTTCGGAGATACTGCCTTATGCATCAAACCTTGCAGGCTACAGCATAGGCTATTACAATGCAGTATGTCTTGAGAGGTATTACAATGCAGGCGAGCCTTCTTACTATTACAGATGCCTTGTGCCTGAAGCTGCGCAGCAGAGGAATCTGATAAGTTATTCCTATGCAATAGGCAATGAGATGTTCCCGGGAGCACAGGTGGAGGTGCCTTATACCTATTCCATAAGCATAAACGGCATAAGCATACGGCAGAACTATTCCAATCCCATTATAGTCTACAGGGCGTCTGCCGATGACAATTTCAAAGGGGATGTAATACACAGGCTTTACGCTGCCCTTAATGTGGATGGCAGGTACTACCTGCTTACAAAAGGCGACAATAATGCTGTGCTCGACATAGAGGCCATGAACTATCCCATAAACCAGGATGCTGTCATAGGCTATGTCGTTGCAGATATACCATTTCTGGGTTATCCCTCGCTTATAGTAAGGGGGCAGGTAGGCAGCGTGCCGGGCTGCAACCAGACGCTGCTGAGGTAGCCTCTGCCCGAAAAGGATGAAATTTATTTATCGCCATCTGAACGTATACGCCCTCGAAGTTGAGTTGTAAGCAAGGATTAGGCATTCTGCCCCAAGAGCGCCTGAAAAGATAGATTTATAAAGGAAGGGGGTGTAATATTAGATTATGTAGTGAGGCGAAAGCTTATCCTACAGAGGAAAAATAACATGTCCAGAGATTTTGGATCAGACAGAGGACGGGATGAAGGCAGAGGCGAGAGGTCAGGTATGAAGCCTGATTACTTTATGCCAAAGCCTGTGAAGGTCGGAGACGAATTAGAGCTGACAATAGAAGCGTCGGCATCTAAGGGAGACGGCATAGCAAAGAAGGACGGATACGTCATCTTTGTGAAAGGTGCAAAACAAGGGGATACTCTTAAAGTGAGGATAACCGAAGTAAGACCTAGGTTTGCGTTGGGAGAGCCAATAAGCTAATCCTGCAGATCTACAAGTGAAGGTTAGGTGTTTCTTTTATTTAATTGTGTTTTCTTTTTTTGATACAGGGAGTGTGCTAGCGCAAGCGCTGCCTTGAGCTGCATACACGATGCAACAAAGGCTATGTGCCTCCCTCGGAGAGCTTGTTAAAAAGCGTGCGTATATCCTTGAAGAAGTAGTTGGGCCTTGCGTTCTTCAGTGTATCGTAGCGCTCGAGGCCTCCTGCGACTGCGCAGGAATGCATGCCTGCTAGCCTTGCTGTAAGCACATCAGATGCCATATCGCCTATATATACACTCTCCTTTGCGCTTGCCTTGTATTTATCCATCATAAGCATGAGCCCTGCCGGGTGGGGCTTGTAGTAGCCTATCGATTTAGCGCTAATCGCCAGGTCGACCTTGCCCATTATTCCGAGAAGGCGCGCCTCACGCAGCAGCCTGTATTCATCTGAATCACTGAATATTGTTGCAGTCTTACCTCTTTTTGAGAGGAGGTTTAGCAGCTCTGCTGAGCCGTCCCTGAGCCTCGGGGCTGCGAATCTGGAATAGACATCGTAGAGCCCTGCATAGAAGGTGTTCTTCTTCTTTATGTTCGTATAGACGCGCCTGTAATCTGCGCCTTTGAGTGCTGGAGGCCTGGCATGCGAAACGCTGTATCTGTAGTTGAAGATGCGCGAGAGCCTGATAAGCATGGTGGACGTTGTAAGAGTACCGTCCCAGTCAAAGATAAAGAGCCTATGATCGATAAGAGGTAGCGTTATATCCCCAATATTTAGTACATTGCCGCAAGTGCAGCTACACTCTTTTTGGCGCTGTGTTAATTTAGCCTTTTCCCTAGAACGCTTTTTGGAATTATGGAAAGGGCAGTGCTTTTCAAGCCTGAAACGCATGCGCTTCGTTATTCTGCACTCACTTTTTAGATGCTACTTCCATTTCGTGGAACCAGTGTCTTCGCATTGTCTAGCATATTTAATAGCTTTTTGCGTTTTCATAAAGGATATGTGATGAGACAGGTGATCGCTGAGCTAAGGCTATGACGATTGGTAGGCGGTCTGAATACGCATCATGCCTGCAGTTATTTTATTTGAGGTATATTGATGAATGATAGGAACGAGAGCGCTCTTACGAGGCTGCACATGAGCAGCATACCGGTGAAAGATATAGCTAACCAGGCGTGGTGCGAGAAGCAGATGGAGTTTTATCACCTTTACGGAATGAAGCTCACTAAGCCAATGCAGATGGGAAGCGCCATACACGAGGATAGGCAGAAAATCGCATATGTGAAGCTTGAAGTTGAGCCTGCCACATATCCTGAGAGGCTTTATAAGACGGCTTATGAGAATTACATGGGGCTGAAGAACCTCAGCGAGAAAGGGATATGCCGCGAGTTCAAGGTTTATGGCTCGATAAATGGCTTTAAGATTGCGGGGCAGATAGATGAGCTCAGGATAGAGAAGGGGGAATTGTGCATAATAGAGGATAAGACGCTTGGAAGAAGCGGGATGACAAGCAGGATCAAGTCTGACAGGATACAGCTTATGATATACAAAAAGCTGGTTGACGATGCAGCTCAGGGCCTTTACACATATGAGAATTTCTCGAACGCTTACAAGATAGCCGAGATGGAGTTCTCCCCTGCTTTCAGGAAGGGGCTTGAAGATCTGGGAATCTCTCCGGGCATGCTCAGGCTCGATGCCATTTTCAAAAGGATGTTCGAGGAGCTGAGGAAGCTGCCAAGCACCAGCAGCATTCTTGAGCTCAGGTATTTCGGGCGGGAGAATGGCTCGCTGCTCTCCAGCGTGAGCGTTGAGTATGACAAGGCCTACATAGACTCTGAACTCACCCACTCGATGGCATACTGGAGCAATGAGCGCGAGGCAGCGCCTGTGCCTGAAGCGGAGAAGTGGAAGTGCGAGATGTGCATGTTTTTTAAGGATAAGTGTAACGTATGGTATGA
>CAZOFK010000029.1:0-8606 GCA_964579185.1 Microcaldota archaeon | reverse complement strand
CGAGAACTAATCCCTTATAATAAGGGGGAAGCCCATACGCTTTAGCGGTGGGAGGTTGTCACTTAATGCTAAATATATTTCTCATATATGTATTTCTGACATTTAGTGGGTTTTATTGATGAAACTTAAAAATCTGCCTTCAAATGTAGCCATCATACCCGACGGCAATAGGAGATGGGCACTCTCTCACAGGCTCTCGGTGATGAGGGGTTACAGCCACGGCGTGACAAAGTTCATAGACTTCAGCGAGTGGTGCCTCGAATATGGGATAAACAGCATCTCTGTATGGGCATTCTCCACTGAGAACTTCAAGAGGAACAACAGCGAGGTCAGCGCCCTTTTCAGCATATACAAGAAAGTGGCAAAAGACAAGAAAATCATAAACAGGCTCCACGCAAATGCAACGCGCCTTAAAATAATAGGAAACAGAAGGCTGATACCAAAGGACCTACTCTCCCTTCTGCGCAGCATAGAGAAAGAAACAATGCACTACAAGGAAAGAACGATAAACATGCTCATAGGCTACGGAGGCAAAGACGACATACTACATGCAGTGAAAAGGGTAATGGCCAGCATAGAGAGCGCCCGCCTCTTGAACGAGGGCATCTTCAGCAGGTACTTGCTCTCAAGTTCGATGCCTGACATAGACTTCATAATAAGGACTTCAGGCGAGCAGCGCCTTTCAGGATTCATGCCGTGGCAGTCTACGTATTCAGAGCTTTATTTCTCAGAAAAGCTATGGCCAGATTTTACAAAGCAGGACCTCCGCAAGGCGCTTGTAGACTATAGCGCAAGGAAGAGAAGATTCGGCAGGTAGGCAACTGTGTTAACATGCCCGACAGAAACAAGGACATAACGCATTTTACGCGTTATTTCAATATAAACGCGCCAAACGACAGCATAAGCGTGCTTATCCTACTTCTTGTAGGTGCAGTTACAGGCGTCCTCTCAGCTGCTTTCCTGCACTGGAGCATAAGGCCTGAAGCGAACCTCTTTATATACGGCGCAAGCTCCGGTATAATCATCATAAGCCTTCCTGCACTGCTTACTGTAGTGCTCACTAAAGGGCTGAACAGGAGGATACTGCTTAAGCATATGCTTTTTGCAGCTACAGGGATATCCTTGTCCTACTCAATAATTGTTGTGATAAACTCAGCAATATTCTCGCTGCTGCACAACTACGCAGTTGCATACGTGCTTCTGCTAGCAGGCAACGCCGGGCTGTACAGCTACTGGTTCATTCTCAACCGCATACTTACCAGCAGGCGCAGGAGCCTCATAATCATGGCATCGATACAACCCATTCTTAATGTCCTTTTCTATATACCTATGAGCCCCTATCTTTTCAGTCTGGATGTACCTGTCGGGATAGTCCTGATAAAACTCTGGGCAGGCATGCTCGTCTTCATGGGAGTCAGCTACGCCATACTTTACATAATGGATAGGCCTGCGAGGAAGGCGCTCTCTATAAGCGGCATAGATCTTCTCTCGACAATGGTCAACGAGTGGCTTTATGATGTTGTAAAAGACGTAAGCATACTTGCAAATTCAGGAGTGAAAAAAGACGTAAACGTAAATGTGCTCGCCCTCAAAGGGCGCGAAGGATACAAGGCTGTCTTCGTAAAACCGGACATACACTACGGACCTTTCAACGGTGTGGGGGGAAGCGCGGCAAGCAAAGTCATAGGCGCAGAGATAGCCAGGTACGGGGCCGCACCCTTCGTAATGCACGGCGCAGTAACTATGGATGAGAATCCAATAAGCTCAAGCCAGATAAGGCTCATCTCAAAAAGCCTGAAGGAGCGCCTTGATTCCTACAATGGAAAGGCGTTCAGCAGTGCGCAGGGCTACGTGGCTCTCGGCAGGGAGAAACACTGCAGCGCTATAAACATCAGCATAGGCAACGTAAACATGTTCGCGCTTACAAAGGCGCCCCTCGTCACAGAAGACATAGACTACGAAGTGGGAATGCACCTCGCCGGCATGGCAGGCTCTCTATCCAAAGGCAGGAATATAATGCTTATTGATGCGCACAACTCAAGGCTCGAGTCTGCAAGCTACTCCGAGCTCAGGGGTGTATACAAAGGCAGTAAGTATGTACAGAACTATGAGAGGGCCATAGGCATGGCCGCAGCGGCACACAAGGCGTCACCGCTTCGGTTCGGCTGCTCTACAACAAAGCTCTCAGACAAGCTCAAAGGCAGCGACATAGGGGACGGTTTCACAAGCGTAGCCTTCTTTGAGTTCGGTAAAACGCGCTATTGCGTACTCCACTTTGATGGCAACAACATGCTCCCTGCGCTCCGCGCTAGGATCCTGAGGCACATACGCTCCAAATTCGGCGTAGACGCAGAGGTTTTCACCACAGACACACACTCTGTTAACTCAATAGCACACTCAGCAAGCAACGTTCTGGGCAGGTACACACGCTTCGGCGAGCTGCTGCCTACATTGGACAGCCTCATATCAGAAGCCATCAGAACGAAGGAGAGCGTGACGTACGCATATTCAAACATACTCCTAAAGGATTTTAAGGTATGGGGAAAGGGCTCCGAAGCCATACTTACAAAAGTCGGGAGGGAAACGATAAGGGCAGGAAAGCGCAAGGTGCCCTTTCTCATAGTCGCAGGCTTTATAATAGCCGCATGGATCATATATATAGCATAGCAAAATTTCCTGCGCAGAGATAACAGAGAAAACACAGCCAAAGAGATGGTCAAATGATACTAGGGCAGCTGTTGATATACACCATAATGCTCCTCGCCGCGTTGCGCCTCATAGCATACAAGCGCAAGCAGCGCCTTCTCCTGGTCGCTGTTGCCCTTGCAATATCCTATCTCCTTTTCTCAATAGAAGGCAGCAGCATATATATACTAATGGCAGGCATACCCATCTTCTGCCTTGCCCTTTATTCCTACGGCGAGAAGTGGCATGGCCTTTCAATAGCGCTGGCGTTGCTGTACCTTCTGCTCATGTACGGAAACAGTACAGTCCTGCTCTCGCAGTCTGCGCTAATCGGGCTTCTCAGCGGCGCCTCTCTGCCCAGAAGAAAAAAGAGGAGCTACAACAAAGCCACAGAATCAAGGAGGAATGCCACACAGGGCCTTGCGGGCTTGGTCTTCATAGCTTCCCTCTACATGCTCGGAGAGGGCACCACCGCAATGGCAGTAATCCTTATGCTTCTGCTAGGCTTATATGTTGGCGGCATTGTATTGAAGGACAGACACAACAGGCTCTCAAGATCACTGTACAGGCTTGAGAGAAGCGCAACAGACTTCGGCGAAGGGGCAATATGGCTGGGCATAGGCGCCCTCCTTGCTGTCTCATTCCTTAATCTGCATTCGGCAGCGATAGTATTCTCGGCCATCTTCATAGCCGACTCTGCCTCTACAATAGTGGGTGTAAACCACGGAAGGCACAAACTCCCGTATAACAAGCAGAAAAGCCTTGAGGGTTCAGCCTCATATTTCATAGTGTTTCTCATATCCTATTATATAATAAGTGGCAGTTTCCCAGCCGCAGCGATTCTTTTCGCCGGCATAGGCGCCCTCGCAGAGAGCGCACCATGGCATATAGATGACAATTTCGATGTTTCACTCATACTCACTATACTCCTATCCCTTCCATGATGCATGTGCAGCAGGCAATCGGCACAGAAGCATCGGGTCTTAACGCAGTGAGCGGGAAATCCCGCATGCTTTACAATAATTCCTTTCGGAACTACTGTTTAGAGGCGTAGAAGCGGTAGGCTGTCACAAACAAAGAACTAAAGGCAGGAAGATCAATGGAAGAGATTATGCTTATACTCAATGCTGCAGAGGCACCTGGAAAATAAAAAGAGCTGAAAGGGAGGTCAGACTCTCCTTCCCCTTCTGCCGCCTGGTCTCTTTGTAGTGTCAGTAGGCATCGGCGTGACATCCTCAATGCTGCCTATCCTGAAACCGCTTCTTGCTAGGGCCCTGACAACAGCCTGTGCTCCGTGGCCGGGAGTCTTCGAGCCGTGGCCTCCCGGAGCCCTTATCTTTATATTTATATTTGTTATGCCCTTCTCTATTGCAGCCGTAGCCACCTTATACGCTGCCTGCGTCGCAGCATAAGGAGAGCCTTCCTCATGGTCTGTGTCGACAACCATGCCGCCGCTCCCTATGGCTATGGTCTCCGATCCTGAAAGGTCTGTGAGTGTTATTATAGTGTTATTCTTCGAGGAGTAAATGTGTGCCACCCCCCAACGTATCCCCTTCTGCTTGTACTTCTCCTGCGCCGCAGCCACTTCATTCTCATATGAGATGTTTTCTTTTTTGCTCTGCTTCTGCGGCTTTGCGCCCGCCTTCTCTCCCTTCTTGGCCGATTCTTTTGCTTCTTTTGCCTTGGGCATAAAAAACCTCTATTCCTTCCCCTGCTCAGGGGCAACATTCTCTCCTTCAACCTTGGCAGCGGCAGGCTCTTCCTGTGCCTGTACCGGCTGCTCAATTTTTATTGCCTTGTAATATGAGATGTTCGATTCTTCAGCCTTGTTTACGAGATACCCTGGGGAAGACATCCTCCTGCTGTTTATGGCTATAAATCCGTGTGTTATAAACTGCCTCGCCTGTTTAAGGCTCTTTGCCATGCCTTTTCTGTAAACGAGTGTCTGAAGCCTTCTCTCAAGCAACGACTCAGGTTTTATGACAAGCAGGTCATCAGGTATGGCATCTTCATTCACTACATTGTATCTGGCAAGCCTGTTTATAATCTGCCTGCCGACATC
This sequence comes from Microcaldota archaeon, assembly GCA_964579185.1. GTDB lineage: Archaea > Micrarchaeota > Micrarchaeia > Micrarchaeales > CABMGC01 > JAJYIA01. The sequence goes on along the minus strand of CAZOFK010000029.1, from coordinate 3,859 downwards.
GGCGCCCGTATTGCCTGAAAGCACTTCCCTGGCATTTCTCCTTATCCTGCGTATTTCGCTTGTTGCTTTCCAAAGCTCCCTGAGGTTCCTGAGGCCGTATGTTCCCGCCAACTTATGCTCCTCCTCTATCCTGTGTTTGTTCCACATTGTAGAGGGTCTCTCATACTTCTTCCTGTTTCTCCTAGGCGCTCCCATCTATTCACCTTTCGTCTCGCCTTTCTTCTGCGCCTCCTTCTGCAGCGCCTGCACCGCCTTCTTTACCACTCCTACAGTGGCGCCTGTCCTCCCTGTAGACCTTGTCCTCTGGCCCCTGACCTTCTGGCCATACTGGTGCCTTGAACCGATCCATGTCTGAAGCCTTATCTCCCTGTCTATATCCTGCTTTGTCTTTACGATAAGGTCTGTGCCTGCAAGGTGCATGTCTGCGCCTGTCTCGATATCCTTTCTTCTGTTCAGCATATACGCAGGTATGCCTACCTTAGCAGGGTCCTTAAGCACAGTTTCTATATGCGCTAGTTGCTCGTCGCTCAGGGAGCCTAGCTCAGTGTCCATGTCTATGCCATAAAGCCTCTTGCATGATATTGCTATAGCGCGAGCCATTCCGTGCCCTACCCCCTTTATCTGGAGCAGAGCCCTTACAATCTTATAATTGCCGTTGATGTCACGCCCAGCTATCCTTATTATGCTTGTCTCCTTTTTTTCCTTAGGCTTATCCATCTCTACACCAAAGTCATATGCAAAACGCCAGGGCTGGGATTTCCACAACCTTTAATACGCTATTAAAAGCACGCTTTGAACCCAGATGGCTCAGAGAGCCATACGCTGACAGGGCCGTCCGTTCCAGGCGTACGCGTTACCGGATTCTGCCACCCTGGCATTTGCAATACATATACACTGCAATATATTTAAAATCCTGCCGAATGCAGCAGCAAAAGCTACGTAAAGCGGCACGAACCAAATATCATTATCTACACAAAGGTATTTATTGGTTTTTGCCTGTCTGCCCCTCAAGCCCTCACACGCCATACTGGCTTTTCTTGGCATATTGATTATTCGGGCCTCACTGCAGGGAAGGCTATTACCTCTTTTATCGAGATATTATTGGTAAGTATCATGGCAAGTCTGTCTATGGCTATGCCCAATCCTGCTGTCGGCGGCATACCTACCTCCATCGCTTCTATGAAATTTGTATCGATGGGCGGCGCATCAGCATCTCCCTTCTTCCTCTCAGACTCTTGTTCCATGAACTTCAGCCTCTGCTCGACAGGGTCGGTAAGCTCAGAATAGCAGTTTGCTTCTTCATAGCCTGCTATAAAGAGCTCGAACCTCTCACTGAGTCCCTTCCTGCCGCGCTTGTCTTTTGTAAGAGGGCACATATACGCGGGAAAATCCACAACAAAGGTGGGGCTGAAGAGTTCAGGCTTTATGTACTTGTCAAAGAGAGCGTCTGCCACATGGTAACTGTTTTTTATGGGCACCGTGAGCCCTTCCCTAATCGCAACGGCAGCAGCCTCCCTGTCACTCAGTCCAGCTATATCCACCCCGCTCTTCTTCGAAAGCTCCTCTATCCAGTAAAGCCTTTTGAAAGGCCTTTTGAAACTGAGCTTCCTCCCCTGATACTCTATCTCTTGCGAGCCGAAGAGCCTTTCCACAAGGTTGCCGAGCATCTCCTCAAGCATTTCCATATAGTCATTATAGTCCTTGTAAGCCTCGTATAGCTCTATCTGTGTGAATTCGGGGTTATGCGTTGAGTCTATGTCCTCGTTCCTAAAATCCTTTGAGACCTCATATACCTTCTCAAAGCCGCCTATTATGAGCCTCTTGAGGTAGAGCTCATCCGAGATCCTTAAATATACGGTAGAGTCAAGTGCGTTGTAATGGCTCTTAAAAGGCTTTGCAAACGCACCTCCGTAGATATGCTGCAGTACCGGAGTCTCAAATTCCACATAGTCGCGCGCATCAAGGAAATCCCTCATATACCTGAGTATAATCGCCCTTATCCTGAAAAAGTCCCTTACATGCGGGTTTATTATGAGATCAAGATGCCTTTTCCTGTACCTAAGCTCAACGTCTTTGAGACCGTGGAACTTTTCTGGAAGCATTTTCAGTGATTTTGACAGCACTGTTATCTCCTCTGCATCCACACTGACCTCTCCCTTCTTGGTCTTTGTGACCCTGCCCCTGACACCGATGATATCTCCTACGTCAAGAAGCCCGAGGAGCAGCATGCCGTCTTTGCCAAGAAGGTCTTTCCGTGCAAGGACCTGTATCTTTCCTTTGCCGTCAAGTACGTCGAGGAAGCGGAGGCTGCCCATCTCACGCAGCCTTATTATCCTGCCTGCTATACTTGCCTCTTTGCCCTCAAAACCTGCAAAGTTGGAAATTATGTCTGTGGAATGATGCTCTTGCTGATAGGAATAAGGATAGGGATTTATCCCAAGCGCCTGGAGCTTCTTCCTTTTTTCAGCCCTAAAATTCTCATCCATAAATGCACCCGCAAAGTGGCTAAGCATATCAATGCTTAAAACGTAGATTAATTATAAAGACATATATTGCTTTCCAGTCAGGTAGATTTGGCTCTGTCCCAGAAGACCGCAAAAGGTTAGGCATAAATAAGTCTACGTTGTGGTATATGCAAAAGCACATAGGAGAAGAAAAGAAGATTGAGGTATATGGGAAGGTTATGAAGAAGCTTTGAGCATCATCAGAACCCAATCCAATTCATAAAATCTTTAGATGCATTTTTAGTCGTTGATATTCCATGATCTCCGTTCTTGTATATCTTAAGTTTGAATGAATCTTTATTTGATGGAAAACTATTAACTATTTTATTATAATATCTAACAGATTTTGTATAGCTAATGCACGTGTCTTTCATACCATGAGCTATAAACAACTTAACGCCTTTTAGATAACTGACATTATCCATAGGTGACAATCCATCCTCGTTGTTTAAGTTCTTTTTCCATTGATTAGTTAAGATGCCTCTGTAAAGATGGTGATAACCATCATATTTCATACTGTCAAGAAGATCATCATTTGTTTCTTCAAACTTAACACTACCTGATGACTTATTGTCAACTGCTGGACAAAATATACCTAATTCTTTAATCTCTTTATTAAAACGTGGCAATAGTGGCACATAAGAACCACCAAAACTTTTTCCGATAAAAATTATTCGTTTATATTTCATTTTTTTCTTAATATGACTATAGTAGTTAGTCCCAATACAACCTTTACTAAAAGCATCATAAAGTTGTAGAAGGGTTTTAATGCAATTTAATGGTGTAAATTTACCATCACTTCTTGCGTAACCGATATAATCAGGTACAAATAGGTCTACTTTATGCTTCATCAAGTAAGGTGCTTCAGCTAAATTTCCATAATCGGGGGGTCTCGGTGCGCCTATTGCAAATATCACTAGTGTAGTATTTTCCTTTGATTCGTTAGCATATAGATTACCCACGATGCCGTTTATCTTAAGCAAAGAATATGAATTATTCAGAGGATCACGTTGTCAATATATTTATCCTAGCCATTGATTTAAGCTCTTCTGTAAGTTTGGCTAGTTGTAGTAGTTGATTAAATCGTTCAGCTTGTAAATATACCCCATCTGAACCTACAAGTTCAGGTATTTTATAATCAAAGCCCATGTAGCCAACTATCAGCCAGAAAGCCATATCATGTCCTAACGAATTCATATTCATAAAATTGAATACGACTCTCCTATTATCATTAGTTTGCTTTATTTTACCCTTGCTTCCAATTCCATCTAAATAACTGTTAACTTCATTGACCATATCTTCTTGACTTATTGATCCTTGAAAAGGAATCTTTCCTCGAGTATTGAAAAATTTAG